>DAOUJB010000361.1:0-1533 GCA_034423155.1 Anaerolineae bacterium
ATAGTGGCGCAGGATGATGTCAGCGCCGGCTTGGGCAGTCGTCGCGCTGATGTCGTAGCCCAGCAATTTCACGCCGCCCAGCTTGCCGCCGTGTTCATTCTGCATGGGCTGCAGGCGCAGCACGACCATGTCGGGTCCGCGATACTGGTCGCTGGCGGGATAGGTCTTGAGCACAGTCGTCTCGCCGGGATAAGTTGCGCTGGGGTCTTGCAGCGCCAGGTGATGCGGCAAGATGGCATATTCCACGCCCAGCGCGCGCCATTCGTCTATGGGACGTTCGTTGAGCAGAGCATGTTGCGGGTAGCGCGGGAAGTCGTGAACGCCAGCGTAGCCGCCCCAGGCGCGATTGAAGGTCTTGTGATTGTCGTAGTTGGCGATGTACAAGCCCGGCTCGAGCGATGTGTCGAAGTAAGAAGTCAGTTGGTTGCGGCGGTCGGGCAGGCTGAATTCATGCGCCAGCGCGTCCGACTCTCGATAAGATGGCAGCAGTGCCAGGAACAGCAAAGCGAAAAGAGCGCCGGGCACAAGCGGTCGCAGCCTGTTGCGATGCAGACGCGCCAGGATTTCTTCGCCAGCATAGAGCAGCCCGGTTAGTCCCAGACCGAAGCCGAGGGCAGACAACGCGCCAACCGCAAAAAACTGGCGCAAATGGTTGGTCTGAATGGGAAACATGCTCATGCCGGCCAGCCAGGCCAACGCCGCAACAGCCAGCGAGACCAGCCCCGTCAGACTCACGCGCCGCCGGTAGCGCATCAACAATCCGCCAGCCAGCGCGATCCCCAACCAGACAGGCAGCGGCTGAAAAGTCGCCAGCACCTCGGTCAGCGACAAAAGCATCCGTTCTGGCGATGGCAAATTCAGTTGATTCTCGGTTTGGGGCCAAAAAGGGATCTTGTGCGCATCCAGCGTGGGATAGATCAGCAGCAGCCAAAACAAGAAGAATCCGCAGCGCACGCAATTCCAAAAGACTTGTTGAGAGGCTTCGGCTCTAACGCGGACGGGCGAAGCAAGTGGCAGCAGAATCGCCAGGGGCGCGACAAAGAGCGCTTGTGTCTTGAAGACGATCGCCAGCATGATGCTGTAGACCGCCGCTGTGCTAAAGCTGCGCCGCCCGTGCAGCGCGCCGACCAGCGCCAGCCAAATCGCCAACAGTGTGAAGAGCGTCAGGTAGGCATCTGGCAAGGCGAAATGCGCGCGCTCAACGACCCAGGGATTCACGATCCAGATTGCCGCTGCCATCAACCCGGTCAAGGGATGCGCGACCAGTCGCCCGAGTAGCGCGATCAAAACGACGACCAGCATCCAGGCAGCGATCGTTATCAGGCGCAGCGCAGGAAGCATTGTGCCAGGTGGATCGTCCGGCGCTTTGATGTGCCTGAGCAGTAAATAATTCAGCCGACTCATGCCAGGTGGCGCGGCATCATGATAGACGGCGCTGGCTGTGCCATCATCAATCAGGTGCTGCGCCGCCAGCAGGTGCTGCGGTTCGTCGACATGCGCGATGAAAGGCAAGCTGACATTGTAGCCGCGCAG
>DAOUJB010000362.1:0-2185 GCA_034423155.1 Anaerolineae bacterium
ATAGTGGCGCAGGATGATGTCAGCGCCGGCTTGGGCAGTCGTCGCGCTGATGTCGTAGCCCAGCAATTTCACGCCGCCCAGCTTGCCGCCGTGTTCATTCTGCATGGGCTGCAAGCGCAAGACTACCATGTCGGGTCCGCTGAATTCATCGTTGACTGGATAAGTCTTGAGCAAGACTGTTTCATCGGGGAAATAAATATCAGGATCTTCAAGCATTCGCCGATGCGGCATAATGGCGTACACCGCACCGTTGGCGCGCCAGACCTCCAGGGGCTTTTTGTGCAAGTCAAAGACTGTTTGCGAAATCGGAAAGTCGTGCACGCCATCATAGCCGCCCCAGGCGCGGTTGAATGTCTTGTGGTTGCCCCATATCAGGCCAGGATAGCGGCTCCAGTCCTTGTGCCCAATGGTTCGGGTTTCGACCCGGTTGGTAACGATCTTGCCCGGTTCCAGCGAGGTGTCCATATAGCGCATCAAGTCGTTGCGGCGGTCATGTAAGGTGAAGTAGTGGGCGAGGGCGTCGGACTGTCGGTAGTTCGGCAGCAGACTGATCGCCAGTACGATCAGAAACGATCCAGACACCAGCAGCTGACGAGCTTGTGCCGGCAAAGCGGGCTTTTGCAGGTTGGCGAATGTCTCCTGCAAGACATAGAGCAAACCCGTGAGACCGCAAGCGTAAAGCAGCGATAGAATCGCGCCGACTGCGAAATAATGACGCCGATCTTGTACATTGAACATGCTCATGCCCGCCAGCCAAGCCAAGGCCGCCAAGACGACCACGCTTAGCGCCAGCCAGTTGACACGAGGCCGATAGCGCAAGAGCAACAAACATAAGGCGGCGCTGGGCAACCAATGATCGTCTTGCTGGAATGTTTGCAACACATTGCGCAGGCTCGCCCACGCTATATCGGGGGACGGCAAAGTCACGCTCTGGAACGACATTGTGAAATAGACTATGCGGTCCATTTCCAACACCGGCGTCAGCAGCAGCAGCCAGAACAAGAATATGCCGAGGCGCAGGCAATTCCAAAAGACCTGCTGCCATGCTTTGTTACGAATTATTGCGGGGGGGGCGGAGCTACGAGCTGGTATAGAGGCAGGAAGACAATCAAGGGAGCGACAAACAGCGCTTGCGTCTTGAACAGGGTCGCCAGCATGATGCTATAGACCGCTGCCGTGCTGAAGCTGCGTCGCCAGTGCATAGCGCCCACCAGCGCCAGCCAAATCGCCAGCAGCGTGAACAGCGTCAAATAACCATCCGGCAGCAGCCAACGCGCGCGCTCGACAACCCAGGGGTTCACGATCCAGATTGCCGCGCCCATCAGGCCAGTCAAGGGATGCAGAATCAGCCTGCCGAGCAAGGCGATCAAAACGATCGCCAGCATCCAGGCGGAAATCGTAATCAAGCGGAGGGCTGGCAGCGTCGTGCCATGGTGCGCTTCGACAGGCTTGATATGTTTCTGAAGCAGGTAAGCCAGGGTTTTTGTGCCAGGCGGATATTGATCGTGTACGCCGTGCTCATGTCCAAAGTCGATTATGTGCTGCGCAGCGATCACATGTTGCGGTTCGTCGCCATGCGCGAAGAATGGCAGACTCGCGTTGTAACCGCGCAGGTAGAGCCAGCCCGCCAGAATCAGCAGCAGCGCCAGCCCCGCCCAGAACCATTTCTCGCGGGGAATGATGTTTTCTTGGTTCGTCCCGACCATGTTGCTTCGTCTCCAGCTAGTCAACACCAACTCAATTTCGCGATCATTTCAGCGCAGTTCCCTTTCAATGATATTTCGGTCCGGCGAGATCATTGCGCGGGCTTGGCCGTCACCTTGATCTCGGTTACTGAGAGCTGGTCTGCGTCAGAGTCGGACATCAGGCGCGCGCCAGTTTGCGAATCATACAAGCCCGAAACCAGCCTGTAGACGCCGGGCGGCAGATCGCTTGGCAAGCGCAAGATGAAATTGCGACCCAGCATGATTTCGTCCGGGTCATCCCAGTTGGTGGTGTCGCGGCGGCTGTCGAAGAGCGGGATGCCATCGACTTGCGCGGCGATCTCGCCTTGGTCATTCAGCAGGTGATTAAAGACATGCAAGCTGCTGGCTGGCGCGGATTCTGCCTGCCAATAGTGGCGCAGGATGATGTCAGCGCCGGCTTGGGCAGTCGTCGCGCTGATGTCGTAGCCCAGCAATTTCAC
>DAOUJB010000363.1:0-10045 GCA_034423155.1 Anaerolineae bacterium
GCGCATTTTATGCCTTCCCCAGCATCGCCATCACGGGCTTGGATGACGAAACTTTCTGCGAAGCCCTGCTGAAAGAAGAGCGGCTGGCGCTCATCCCGGGCAGCGCATTTGGCAAAAGCGGCGCTGGTTATGTGCGCGCCAGTTATGCCACCAGCGAGACGAATATCCTCGAGGCGCTGGCGCGGCTGGAGCGATTCTTGTCGGCGCGGGACCTCATGCAAAAGCAAAACGCCCCGACGCTCGTCGCCTGAGACGCTAACCCCCCTCGGTCCCCCGACGAGTCAGGGGGAGGCAGGTTTCGGCTACCCTCTCCGTCCTGACGGGGAGGGGCTGGGGGAGGGGTCACACGCCGCAGATTCAACACATCTTTGCATTCTGCGCCAAATCCGCTATGGTATGCAGGTTGATTTTTTTTCACCACAGGATGCGGGAAATGAGCGAGTGGACAACCGTCATCGGTTTGGAAGTCCATGCTGAGATGGAAACCGCCAGCAAGATGTTCAGTCGCTGCCCGGTTGTGGACAGTGTAGAAGCCGCGCCAAACAGCGCTGTCGACGCGCTTTCGCTGGGCATGCCGGGCACGCTGCCGGTCATCAACAGGCAAGCCATGGAATTTGGCATCATGGTCGGCTTGGCGCTGAATTGCGAAATCCCGCCCATCAACCAGTTTGCGCGCAAGAATTATTTCTATCCCGACCTGCCCAAGGGCTATCAGATCAGCCAGTACGACCGTCCGCTGGCCATCAACGGACACATCATGATCGAGGTGGACGGCGAGCCCAAACGGATCCGCGTCCGCCGCGCCCACATGGAAGAAGATACCGGCAAGCTCACGCACATCATGGGTGGCAGCCTGGTCGACTACAACCGCGCTGGCGTGCCCCTGCTGGAGATCGTCTCCGAACCCGACATGCACAGCGCCGCAGAAGCCGAAGCCTACTCAAGCAAATTGCGCGCGATTCTGCGCTACCTCGGCGTCAACAGCGGCGACATGTCCAAAGGCGTGCTGCGCTTCGAAGCCAATGTCAGCGTGAAGCACAAAGACGACGATGACCTGCGCGAACGCACCGAGATCAAAAATCTCAACAGCATCCGCAATATGGTCAAAGCCATCGATTACGAGGTGGCGCGGCAGATTCGTTTGTACCGGCGCGGCGAGACGGTCAAGCCGTCCACGCTGGGCTGGGACGAAGCGGCGCAAGCCATCCAGGTGCAGCGCTACAAAGAACGCGCTGACGAATACCGCTACTTCCCCGAACCCGATTTGCCCGTGGTCGAAGTCAGCCGCGAATGGGTGGCAGAAATCAAAGCCGGGCTGCCCGCCTTGCCCGACGAATTGCAAGCACGCTTTGTCGACGAACTGGGATTGAGCGCCTACGATGCCGGTGTCTTGACCGCAGAACAAGCTGTGGCGCAATATTTTATGGCGCTGGTCGACGCGGGCAGCGATGCCAAAGTGGCTGCGAATTGGCTGACGACCGAGGTCTTTCGTCTGATGAATGCCGCGGAAATCGAGCGCGACGCCATAGAATCCATTCCGTTGTCCGCGCAGCGATTCGCCGGTTTGCTGGCTCTGGTGCAAGCCGGCACGATCAACCAGAGCACTGCGCGCAAGCAAGTCTTGCCGGAAATGTGGACGAGCGGCAAAGACGCCGGCCAAATCGTCGCTGAACGCGGCTTGGCGCAAGTCAGCGATGCGGCCCTCATCGGCGACATCGTGGACAAAGTGTTGGCTGACAATGATGAGTTGGTGGCGCGCTATCTGGCTGGCAATGACAAGGTCATCAACGCATTGTTTGGTAGAATAATGGGAGCGCTGCGCGGCAAGGGCGATCCAGCTGTGGTGCGCCGCGCGTTGACCGAGAAATTGGCAGAAATGACATGATAAAGCGAGTTAATCGGAGGCTGTCGCGATGACCTGGCATCAGACAATTGTTGTGGGCTACCTGGGTGGCGACCCGGAACTTCGGTATCTACAAAGTGGAGACGTTGTATGCAATTTTAGCTTAGCTGCGAACTCGCGGCGTCGAAATCAACAAACTGACCAATGGGAAGACTATCCAACCTGGTATCGTGTTTCAGTTTGGGGGAGACAAGCTGAATCTTGCAACACCTATCTGTCCAAGGGCAGTCAAGTCATGGTGACCGGCAATGTGAACGCGCGCGGCTACATCAACAACAATGGTGAGGCAGCCGCCTCTCTTGACCTAAGAGCGCGTGAGGTGCGTTTTCTGGGTGGGCGCGGCGACCAAGGTGGCGGTGGCGGCGGGGGCGGCTACGGTGGCGGTCAACAGCAGCGCGGCGGCTATCAAGGCGGTCAGGGCGGCGGGCAGCAGCGCGGCGGATATCAGCAGCAACAGGGCAATCAAGCGCCCAGCGGCGGTTATCAGCAAGACGATCGCGCTTCGAATTATCCAGAGTCGCGTCCCCAGACCTCGGACGATATCCCGTTTTAGCGCGTGACAGCTTTCCAAGTTGACCTGTCTGGCACGGTCGCGCTGGTAGCCGGCGCGGGCGCAGGGGGCGGTCGGGCGATCGCGCTGGCGCTGGCGGATTGTGGCGCGGCGCTGGCGGCAGTCGACCTCAATATTGAGCGCGCCGATGTCACCAGCCAGCTAATCCGTGATCGCGGCGGAGCAGCCATCGCTCTGCGCGCCGATATTTCCAACCGCTTTCAAGTCGCCAACATGATCGAACAGACGCGCGATGCTTTCGGGCGGCTGCATCTGCTGGTCAACGCCGTCTGCATCCAGCGCGCCCAACCCATGCTGCAGGTGGACGAATGGGATTGGCGGCGGCAGCTGGAAGTGAATCTGGGCGGCGTTTTCTTCTGCATGCAGTTGGCTGCGCGCGTGCTGGCGGACGAAGGCGGCGGCACGATCATCAATGTGCTGCCCGCAGAGGCGCTTTCGACTTTGCCCGCGGGCATCGGCGCTGCGGCTGGCGCGGCGGGCGTCATTGGCTTAACTCGGCAGGCGGCGCACGAGCTGAAAGAACAGCATATTCGCGTCAATGCCATCGCTGCCGGCGACCGTGTCGATTCTGTCGCCAACCTGGCGCTGTTTCTGGCTTCGGATGCGGCGGACGGCATCAGCGGACAAGTCTTTTACAGCGACAGCCCGGATGCGCCTTGGCGTTCGCGATTGCCATGACGGTTTAGCAAGAAGTCGCTGCGTTCCGGAGTCGCTTGTAGGCAGCGGCCAGCGTTTGCCAGGGGGCGATATCCCAATAACGGCGCGCGGAGCCCGACGGCGATGGCAGGACGAAGCAGCGCGTCGACCGGATCCGCTCGGCTTGCCAACCAGTTGCTGTAGGCTTGCTGACGGATTTGCCAGAAAAGTTGCGCCAGGCTGTCTTGCTGGTGAATGCCACGATCTTGGGCTGATAGCGGATGAGCTTGTCGCGCAGCGCCACGATATCACCCTGCCTGAAAGCGATAGCGCTGTCGTTTCCCGCGCTGTGCTTGCAGAGATCGGTCAATCCGATGCGAAGCTCCAGCAGATTGCGAAAGTCCTCGGGGGCGAATTGGCGTGGCGTGAAACCGGCTTGATGCAACGCGCGCCAGAAGCTGTTGCCAGGATTGGCATAATAAGCTGTCGCACGGGCTGATGCGGCGCTGGCTGCCGTGCCACAGAAGACCAGCAGCAGATCCCTCGCCAGCACATCCGGCAAGATATCATTCATGCAGCGCGAGCCCGCTTTGAACCTCGATCAGATTTTTCTGATGCGTCTCGCGGTAGAAGTCCTCCAGCTTGCGCGGGAGCGTAAACTGCCGGTCGCCGGCCAGGGCACGCAGATAGGCGACTGTCTGATCAAGGCTCTCGCGCCCGGAGGCGCTGCCGTGAGAGGGAATCGCAAATTCGAGGCTGTCATTGTCCTGCCAAGCCGCCAGCGCATCCAACCAACCGAGAACAAGCGGGGCGTGGTTGACGACCGGAAGCGGCGTTTCGATCGCGTCTCCACCCACCAGCACGCCGCGCTCAGGAATCCAAGCAACGATGCTATCGGCGGTGTGCCCCGGCGTATGCTGCAGCTCCAGGGTCAGGCCGCCCAAATCAAGCGACAGACTAGATGTGAAAGTGATGTTGGGGGGAACCAGCTGCACGCTGTCCCACTGGCTCGGTTCAATCATTTGCATTCGCTGCAGCGTTCGCGGCGCTTCATCGCCAAAGCGTCGCAAACACTCCGCATGGGCGATCACGCCTAAATAGTCTTCGCCGAGACCTGCTGTACCCCAGGCGTGATCGTAATCCCCGTGGCTATAGACAACATAGTAGGGTTGGCCGTCCAGGGCATCCGCGAGCGGCGCTGCTTCGTCTGGCCGGGACATGGTGTCCCAGACTGCCGCGTACTTCTCGCCCTTGATCACCGCGGCGCGCACCACAAAGGCCGGCGTCTCCAATTCGTAAATCCACACATTGGGACAGAATTCTTTCAGCCACGTCATCAACATGATCCACAGCCGTGAAAAGCCAGGCCAGGCATCATCCGCTGTCCCGGGCTATCGGCAAGTCTCTAATTTACGCTTACATCAAGACCAGGCACGAGGCGGAAGCTGTCCAATATCGCCAGCCAAGGATAATCTTCGGCAGTCGCTTCCAGCAGATCCTGGTCCACATCGGCGGCGCGCAGGTTGGCGACATGCAGGCGGTTGTCGGTGCCATTCAGCGCGATGACTGCGCCACTTTCTAGGCCCCCATCCAGGTTGCGCAGGCGATACGAGATGCGATAGCCGTCCGCGCCAGCCACTTCGACCGCAGCCACCGATTGCGCCTCGACGCCATAGCGCCAACCCTGCAGCCAGGCGCGCGCTTCGTCTTCACTGGCCAGCAGCACATCGAATGTGGCGACCGCGAGCGTAAGACCGCTACCCAGCACAGTCGCGGGCAGACCGGGCGCGGCATCGGTTACTTCCCAGTTGGCTGGAAAACGCAGCATGTGCTTGTCCAGTTCGTCATAATAGACTTCCCAGGCGAAGGGCGCGCCGACATATTGCGGCAGCCACTCGATCGTCTCGGCTACACCGCGCAGCAGAAACTTGAGCTCTTGGGCGGCATTTTCGGCGGTGACGACGCGCACGCTGAAGATATCGCCGTCGGCAAGCCACGATTCTTGTCGGGCGATCAAATGCGTGCGTCCACGCTCCAGGTTGAAGTCGATGCGCACCATGCCTTCGTCAGTCAGCGCGCGACTGGTTTCGTCCCAACGCGTGTAGCCGCTCCAGGTATTGCTCAGCCAAGCATTATCGAGGTATTCGCTCAGTCCGGCGGCGTCGCTGATGCCATCGGTGTTCTTGTTGATGCGCACCTCGACCACGCTTTGCAAGTCGGGGTTGCTCAAGGCAGCCCGCAACTCGAAGTCGTTGCTGCTACCGGATAGGGGCGTCCAGCCGCTGGGCACGCCGATGGTAAACAAGCCCGAGCGATGCAGATAACGGCTGTCGAAGTCGATCATGCTGATATCGGGGGGCGGCGGCATGGTTGGTGCGGGCAGGGGAGTCGGGTCTGGCGTCAGCGAATAGGGATCGGTCATGCCCACCTGGCTGGATAGCATCGGCAAGATCAGGCTGCCTACCATGGCAATCGTCATGATGATGCCGATGATGTAGGTAAATGTCTTGGTCGTTTGATTCATGCAGGTGGCGCTCCGCGGCTGCTTTCGGGAAAACTCGCGGCAATCATAGCGCAACTTGGCGAGGCTGTTAAGCAAGACTTTTCGCCGTTATAATCCGCGCTCGTCACGCATCTGGGCGAGTACAATTTACGAAAGGCGAAGCCAACTTATGTCAGAAACTGTCTTCATTTGCCGTCCGCTAACCTTGACCGACGCCGAGCAAGTGGCCAACATTTCAAATGCAATTGCCACGCATCTGGGCACGGGCGAGCAACACCAAGCCGAGACGATACGAATCTTCTGGCAGGAGCCGGGCTTCGACCTGGGGCAGATGTCTGTGGGCATTTTTGACGGCGCGGGCAAGCTGGCGGCCTACGCCATACTCTGGGCTACGGGCGAAACGCCAGTGCATCCCTGGCTCAACTGGGATGTGCATCCCGATCATCATGATCGTCAGCTGGGCGCAGAGCTGCTTGCTTGGGTAGATGAGCGAGCCCAGCCGGTCCTTGCGCGCTGCCCAGAGAACGCGCGCGTCAGCATCGAAACGGGCGCGCCGGAGGACTATGCCTGGCGGAAAGCGACCCTGCAAAGCGCCGGCTATGAGCCGCACCGCATCGCCTACGATATGCGCATCAGCATGGCCGAGCGCCCGCAACCCGCCCCACTGCCGGCTGGAGTCGCCTTGCGCAGCTATCAACACCAGCGCGATTTGCCGCAGTTGGTCGATGTCGTGCGCGATGCCTTTTCCGATCATTTCGGCTATATTGAGCAGAGTTTTGAAAAAGATCTGGCGGAGTTTCGGCATTGGCTGGACAACGACCAATACTTCGCCGAGGAGCTGGTGCTGCTGGCTTTTGACGAAGCCACAGACGAGGCGATCGGCTGCCTGCTGGGTTTGACGCATGATCATCGACATCCAGATATTGGCTTCATAGACATCGTGAGCGTACGGCGCGGCTATCGGCGGCGCGGGCTGGCGCAGGCATTGCTCATACGCAGTTTTGGGCAATTCTGGGATCGCGGCACGCCCACCGTCAGCCTGAGCGTCGATGGCCAAAGCCTGACCAATGCGGTGGCGCTGTATGAGCGAGTCGGCATGCATCGGCATCGCACTTATGTTGAGTATGAAAAATTGCTGCGCGATGGCATTGAGTTGGCGAAGATGACGATGGAGTGAGGCATTGCCAGACCAGCCAGACGAAGATCGCTATCAAGACATCCTGGAGCGAATTTCCGCGCGGCGTCCTTTTGGGAGCGTCCGCCTGCAGAAAAAGCCGCCACGCCCGCAGGACCAAGCGCTAAATCTGCTCAATGCCTTTGACACCTGGTCCGACCTGGTCCTGCGCGAATACAAGCGCATCCTCTGCCACGGACCAAAAACCGTGCGCGGCGCAGCCTGGTCGGGTGTTGTCATCTGGTATCACAGCAAGGGCTATCACGGCTATCAGCAGCTGGGCATCCTGGGCGTCTGGGCGCAATATGCCGGGGACGACATCGTTCTGAGCGCCGCTATCCGCGAATTATCCTACCGCGCGCCGGTCTTTGATCCCGGCACCTTCCGCCACAATATCACCAGCGGTTTCCAACTGTATTACGGAGACAAAGGGGGACCGCCGGGCGAATCCGACCAACTGCTCTTTCAGGCGATCTTCACAGCGCGAGACAGGCTGAAGCTGCGCGAGGAACTGCGAGAAATCGCCGACCAGTGGCGCCGGCAGCAAGAGGGCAGCTAGTTTTCGTCTTCTTCTTCAATAACGATATCGGTGGTCAATCGCGAAGCCGCCAGGTCGTCCAGTGAGATGCTGGCATTTTCATCCCGCGCCAGCAGGCCGACTCCTGTTTGCAGTCGGTCGCCACAGACCAGGCAGTCCGGGTCGCGCTCGATTTCGATCCACATGCCCATGTGCGGGTCGCTTTCTGCGCCCTCGATGATATCCAGGTAGGTGTTGCTGACGATCAGCGTGTTGGCGGGCATTTCGACATAGGCAGCCGTGCCGCGCAGCAACTCATTCAGAACGAGATCGGTCTGAATGCCGGCCACTTTGGTGACATTGACCCACAGCCCCGGTTCAGATGCCAGCGTACCGTCTGCGCCGATCATGCCATAATCCAGATCGCCCACGGAGTTCATGGCGATTTTGACGCCCTCGCGCGTGGCTTCTGCCCAGCAGGCATAGCAGGGACCGTCATAGGGCTTGATGATGACATGGTCGCCGCCTTCGCCGCGTTCGTACACGCCAGCATAGGAGGCGATCAAGCGCTTCTCCAGACACTTCTCATTGATCGCGTACTTGACTTGCTCGTTGTCGACGGCCACGACCAAGATGTCGAGCGCGTCCAGGCAATCCCAGTGGTCTTCGATCGCGCCGGCGCGCACATCGATCCGCGCATCGGGGTTGCGCTGCCAGATCAAATCCGCCACAGCCGACGCTTTGTTTTCCCCCAGGCTGCGCAGGTCGGCCACATGCCGCGTGACATTGCCGCGCTCCAGCACATCGCCATCCACCAGCACGAAGCGACCGACGCCACACATCGCCAGGCTGAGCGCGACGAAACCGCCGCCCGAGCCCAAGCCGACCACGCCAACTTTCTTTTCTGCCAAATGGTCGAGGTTGTCCGTGCCGATCAAGCGCCCCACGCGTTCCCACATATTACTCATGTTCGTTTGCCTCGGCGTCATTGGCTGGCTTTATCGTATGCGTGCGCGCGCGCCCGGCTGATGCGCCGTCTGTGGACGCGTCCCCCGGCAATGCGTCAATGACGGGAATGCTGATGCGTTCTGGCTCGCGAATGCCTGCTTCGATCTCGATGGCGATGACGAAGTCCAGCAGATATTTTTCGGGCGACCAAGTCCAGTCGGCAGGCTCGGCGATGGGCTCGGCAATCACCCACAGAGTCTCAAATGTCGCGACTGGATCCATGAGGTCGATGCCGGCTACAAAGGGCGCATGGTAGGCGCGGGGCGGGCTTTGCGGATAATCGTGCTGTGTAACCAGCAGCATGAAAGAGGATGCACCCTGGCGAATGGCGATGAAGCAGAATTCCAGCGGCACCTCGCCATCGCACTCATAGAAGAGGGTGCGCACGAGCAGGCCATCATCTTCCAGCGCATAATGTTCGCTGGTCAATCGATCTGCCAGCACCACATGCCAGCCGTATTTCATCATCTGCGGCAGGGTTTCTGGGGCGACGATCTGCGGGCGCACGGGCTGGAAGACGCGCACATCGCGATGAATGTACCACCAGTCGACGCGCATATCAGAGCCGTCTGCCATCGGCTCGTGAATATAATTGACATCGACATCCGATGCGCCGACGACCGCTGTGTGCCCGGTGGTGACGATCGGCACCAGCAAGAAATCCAAGCCCGATTCGTCATCGTCCAGCCAAGACAACGCGGTCATCAGATCGCCGTGGCTGGGCTGGATCATGGAGCCGGGCTGTTTGTGCCAGTCGCCCAGATAACGCAACGGCACATCAAAGCGCGCAGGCAGCAAATCTGTGCCGCGGTGCTGATGCCGGTGGTAATACCAATTCTCTTGCAGCCACCAGATGACTTCGTCCTGCAATGCATCGCCCTGCTGAAAAGTGTGCGAGCGGCGCACAGCCGTTTCGTCCGGGGATATCGTATCCAGCACATAGATGGTCGGTTTGCCTTCGGGCGTGGCATCATCGACGACGAAGCCGACCATGGCCTCGCCCGTTTCGTCAGCGACATATTGACTGGCAGCCAGCAGCATGCGCTCGACTGCACGCCGAGACAGCACCAAATTGGGCACGATGCCGCGCGAGATCATCGCCATGCCCCGCAGCCGCTTGCGGATATGGTCGTACTCGCCTCGCAGAATGCCAAGCAATTCGGGCTCATCGGCGGCTCGCATGGCTAGTGTCTCCGGCGGCGCGGCAGGGGCGTGCTGGCTTTGATGCGCTCTTCGATGCCGGGCCACTTGCCGGTCGAGCGCCAAGTGTAATAGGCGTACAGCCATTGTATCGCCCAGCCACCGACGGTCACCGCGGTCGACTTGCTGGGATTCCAGCCGTACTGCTCGCCATCTTTGGGATTAAACAGGCAAAGCTGCCCATCTTCGTACTGGTGCTTTTCGCTGTAAATGCGCGGTTTGACGCAGTAGGCTTCGGCAGGCCGGTTGGGATATTCTTTGGGATAGACGATTTTGAGGTTGTGAAAGGGCGAATCCAGGATGCTCATGTTGATCTCGACCGAGCCCTGCCAATAGAGCAGCCCGCCAAATGGCGGCACAACCAGCCGGAATGTCGAGCCAAAAGCGGCTTTCATCGCCTCGACTTCCCACACCAGCCGCGACGAGACATTCTTCCGCGAGCCCCACCAGTTCGACATTGCCTGCGCTCCCCACGACCTGCACGGGTATTGTAGCAGGCTAACTCTATTGGCTGCATGCGCGATTGTCCAGAG
>DAOUJB010000364.1:0-4575 GCA_034423155.1 Anaerolineae bacterium
CCTGCGTGCGGCGCAGAGTGTAGCGCATGTGGGCAGCGAGGGCGAGCAGGCGCTATAGTCCAGGCATGATGACGAAGTCGACGCTCAACATCACACTGGACCGCGAAAGCGCAGCGCCAATCTACCGCCAGTTGATCGCGCAGATTCGCAGTTTGATCGAAAGTGGCGATCTGCCCGCCGGCGCTCGCTTGCCTGCCAGCCGTTCACTCGCCCGCCAACAGGGCATCAGCCGCATCAGCGTCGTCAATGCCTATCGAGAATTGTGCAACGCAGGCTTGCTCAGCAGCCATGCGGGCAAAGGCACTTTTGTCGCGCGCCAGGCGAGCGCCAGCATCATGCCCCGCTCTCAGCTGCCCGCAGCGAATCGGCGCGCCCCCGCCCTGCGACATATGCTGCTGAAGGACCGCCGTGACGGCATCATCGACTTCAGCGGCGGCACGCCACCCACCGAGTTCTTCCCGGTGCGCTATCTGCAAGACGCCATCAATCAAGTAATCGACCGCGACGGCGCAGACGCCTTGTCCTACGAAGTGGCGGAGGGCTATCGACCGCTGCGCATCGCCGTGCGCGATTATGTGCGGGCGATCGGCATCCGCTGCCGCCACCAGGATGTGCTGATCACCGGCGGCGCGCAGCAAGCCATCGACCTGGTCCTGCAATCGCTGATGCAGCCAGGCGAAACGCTGCTGACCGCCGACCCGACCTACCTGGGCATCATCGACATCGCGGGGGCGCGGCGCGTGCGCATCCATGGCTTGCCGGTCGATGAACACGGCATCCGCATCGACGCGCTCGAGCAGGCTTGCCGCGACCTGCAGCCTCGCCTCATCTATGTCATGCCCAGCTATCAAAACCCGACCGGGCACCTGATGCCCCTGCACCGCCGCCGACAACTGGTGCGACTCGCGGCTGAACGGCACATCCCCGTCCTGGAAGACGAGGTCTACCGCGAATTCCGCTTTGATGGCGAGGCGCTGCCCCCGTTGAAAGCGCTGGACGAAAGTGGCGTGGTCATCCACACCAACGCCTTCACCAAGGTGCTGCTGCCTGGGGTGCGCATCGGGTATTTGGTGGCGGACGGCGCATGGTACCAGCGGCTGGTGCGCGTCAAACAAGCCGCCGATATCTCGACATCGGGCTTGAACCAGCGCGCGATTCACCTGCTGCTGGAGCGGGGCGTGCTGGGCAAGCAGCTGGAGCGCAACCGGCTGGAGTTGCGGCGACGGCGCGGAGCGGCCTTGGCGGCTGCCCAGCGACATTTTCCGGCTGGCGCGAGCTGGTTTTCTCCGCGCGGCGGCTTGTATCTGTGGGTGGAACTGCCGGCGGCTGGTCCCAGCGCGGCCGACATGCTGGTTGCGGCGCTGCAAAGAGGCGCGGCATTTGCGCCTGGTGATCAATTTTCGGTTCGCGGCGGACACCAATATGCGCTGCGGCTGAACTTCGGCTTGCATCCGCCCGCTTTGATCGAAGCAGGCTTTCTGCGCATCGGCGAGGCTTGGCGGGAGTTGGACAGCACTGTCTGACTCGCTCGGTTATTGATCCAGATCGACCGGCGCGGCTGCATCGTCCACGCAGGCGGGGTCGCTTTCGATTGCCGCCAGCCCCTGCAGCACATTGCGCGTGGTCGCTTCGTCTCCGTTCGCCTGCGCCATCGCCAGCGACTCGCGCAGCAGCGACCAGCCCCGCGTGCAATCGCCGGTGTAATAATGCGACAAGCCCAGTCGATAGCGGCAGGACAAATCGTAGCTGCCGTCATCGTGCGCCAGGCATTGCTGGAAAGCCGCCAGCGACTCGTTGAACTGGCGTTCTCGATAATGCAGCAGCCCCAGCTGGAATTGGGCGGCTGGGTCGCTGGGGTTGTTTTCCACCGAATCTTTGCAAAAGCCCAGGGCGCGCGCGAATTCGCCCACTTTGCGATATGCCAGGCACAGCCGCAGCATGCCGCGGGCGTTGCGCGGGTCGATGGACAAAACGCGGTTGTAGAGGTCGATTGCGCTGCTGTTTTCATCGCGCGCCAGATACAAGCCAGCCAGCTCGAAATGTGTCGGCAGATAGGTCGGGCGCAGTTCAATGGCGCGCTGCAAGTGCTGGATGGCATCGTCGTACGAGGCTACCGACTGTAAGGCATAGGCATAGGCGCGGATGAGATCGGCATCATCGGGATTGACCGACAAGCCGCGTTCGCCAGTTTCCAGCGCTTCTGTCCAGCGATCGGTATCGACATAGGCGCGGGTCAGCGCGGCATGCAGCGGCGTATAGCGCGGGTTGAGCTCCAAGCCCGACAAGGCGATCGGGATAGCCAAGGCGGGCTGCCCCTGCCAGGTCAATGCGGTGGCTTGCAAGGCGAAGCCTCGCTCATCGCGAGCATCCAGATCGGTGATGGCCGCACCCAGCTCCAGCGCTGCGTCATAGCGCTCCAGCTCGATCAGCAGCCCCCCATGCGCATAGAGATAGGCGATGCTGCGCGGTCGCTCGGCGACTGCCTTGGCCAGCTCGGCTTCGGCGGCGAGCAAGTCGTTTTCGATGACCAGTTGCGCGGCATGGGCAGCGCGTTGGTTGGGTCGTGGCGTGGGCGTGGGTGGCGACGCGCCCAGGCTGGCGACGGTGGCGGCGAACAGATCCCACTGCCAGACGAATGCCGAAATCAGCAGCGCCAGCAGCACAGCGACAAAAAGCAGGTTGCGGAGGCGGCGGCGCTTGGGCTGGCGGAAGAAGGGCTGCGTGTAGTCACGCTTGATCTGCATGCCCTAGATGCCTCCGATGGGCGTGGGCGGGATCGGTGTCGGCGGAATAGCGGTGGGCAAGCGCACATTTTCATAGCCCGGGCAATTGGCGCGGATGCCGCCCAAACCTTCGTTGATGATGGCGATGATGCTGGGCTGGCGCGTATATTGCAGCGCTTCTTGCAGCACTCGCCAAGCCGTATCGCACTGATCCAGAAAATAATAGGCCAGGCCGCGAATGTAATAGCATTCCACAGCGATCGATCCCAACTCGACGCAGCGCTCCAGCGAATCCAGCGCGCTTTCATAGTTGCGGCGGTTGTATTGCAGCTGCCCCAGATACTGCCAGGCTGGCGCATAAGTCGCGTCAATTTCGGTGGCGGTTTCGCAATAGCGGCTGCCTTCCAGGAATTCGCCAACTTCGGCATAAGTTTGGCAGATGCGCAGGTAGGCTTTGGCGTTGTCTGGCTCCAGCTCCAGGATGCGCCGGTAGATGCCCACCGCCATCTCTTGATAATTCTGCTTGCGGTACTGTCCCGCCAGCTCGAAGTAGGGCGCGGTGTGGTTGGGATTGATGGCCACAGCCTGTTCCAGCGCGGCGATGGCTTCGTTGCTGCGCCCGGTGTAGATGAGCGGGATAGAAAACGCGCGGTGAGAGAATGGATCGAGCGGGTCGAGCTGGGTAGCGTGCAGACCGCGTTGATAGCCTTCTGCATAACGCCCGATATTGGTGTAGGCAACCGCCAGCGCGGCGTGCAAAGGCGCAAAGTTGGCATCGCGCTCCAAGCCCGAGACCGCCACCGGGATGGCGCTGCCGGGGTCGGACCATATCAGAGAGCGCGCTTTCAAGGCATAGCCACGCGGATCGTCTGGATCGGCAGCAATCGCCCGGTCGCCCAGATCGCGCGCCAATTGATATTGGTCGGCTTCGATCAACACGCGCCCATATTCATACAGATAAGCCACATCATTGGGTCGTTGCGCGACCGCCAGCTCAAAATCTGCCAGCGCAAGTTCAATATCGCCCTGGTTGTAAAGCGCGATGCCCTGCTCGGCATGCTGGCTGGGGAAACGCGTCGGCGTCGGCGCCCAGCCCAACATCGATAGCGCCGCGCCCTGCATCTCGTCATAGTAGAAGAAAGTGAGCGCCAGCAGCGTAATGCAGATGCCCAGTATCGTCCCGGCGAAGAGCGCCAGCGGAACCCCCGACAAGCCACGCCGCCGCTGGCTGAAAAAGGGCCGCTTTCTGCTGCGGTCGATCCTGCGATAATGCACCATGGGCATAGTTTAGCACGGCTGCGGGCCGCATCTGCTATACTGGCGCGGGAGTAACTTGCCATGCGCCGAATCGGCTTGATCGGCGGCTTGAGTTGGGAATCGAGCGCCGAATATTATCGCATCATCAACCAGGCAGCGCAGCAGCGACTAGGCGGCTTGCATTCTGCCGACTGCCTGATGCTGTCTTTCGACTTCGCCGAGATCGAAGCGCTGCAGGTGGCGGGCGACTGGGCGGCGGCAAGCCAACGCATGGTATCGGCAGCGCAACAGCTGGAGCGGGCGGGAGCGGGCTGCATCGTCATCTGCAGCAACACCATGCACCGGATGGCGGAGGCCGTGCAGATAGCCGTCGAATTGCCGCTCATCCATATCGCCGATGCGACAGCCCAGCCAATCTTGCAAGCCGGCTTGCAGACGGTCGGTCTGCTGGGCACACGCTTTACCATGCAGCAAGACTTTTATCGCGGACGCCTGAGCGAGCGGCATGGCTTGCGCGTGCTCATCCCAGACGAAGCCGGCTGCGAATCCGTGCATGGCATCATCTACGACGAGCTGGTGCGCGGCGAGATCCGCG
>DAOUJB010000365.1:0-2732 GCA_034423155.1 Anaerolineae bacterium
CCATGCTCAATCCCAAGCCCACCAAAGGCAAGACCGACTGGTTCGTGCGCGACCGCTTCGGCATGTTCATCCACTGGGGGCTTTATGCCATGCCCGCCCGCCACGAATGGGTGAAACAGCGCGAAGAGATGACCGATGAGCAGTACGAACCTTTCTTTCGCCGCTTCAATCCGCGCCGCTTTGATCCCGGACGCTGGGCAGACCTGGCAGCCGCCGCCGGCATGAAATACATGGTCATCACCTCCAAGCACCACGATGGCTTCTGCTTGTGGGATACGCAGCACAGCGATTACAAAGCCACCAACACACCCTGGGGCAAGGACTTGCTGGGCGAAGTCGTTGATGCTTTTCGCAGCCGGGGCTTACAGGTCGGCTTCTATTATTCGCTGATCGACTGGCATCACCCCGATTTCACAATCGACCGCATTCACGCCCTGCGCAACCACCCCGACCGCGCAAAGCTGAATGAAGGCCGCGATATGAGCCGCTACCGCGCCTACATGAAGAATCAAGTGCGCGAGCTGCTGAGCAACTTCGGCAAGATCGACATCATCTGGTACGACTTTTCTTATCCAGGCGCCGACGGCAAGGGGCGCGATGACTGGGATAGCGAAGGCTTGGAAGCGCTAAGCCGCAGCCTGCAGCCCGATATCATCATCAACAACCGCCTCGACCTGCCCAGCGCCGCCGATATCTATACGCCAGAACAGGTGCAGCCGCGCGGCTGGGTGCATGTAGATGGCGAGCCGGTCGTCTGGGAGACCTGCCAGACCTTCAGTGGCAGCTGGGGTTATCACCGCGATGAGATGACCTGGAAGAGCCCGGGACAGCTCATCCGCATGCTGGTCAATACGGTGGCGACTGGCGGCAACCTGCTGATGAATGTGGGACCGACCGCCATGGGCGAGCTGGATGCGCGCGCCGAAGCCGCCCTGCGCGTCTATGAACAATGGATGAGCGGGCACAGCGAAGCCATCTATGGCTGCACGGCCAGCGCCCTGCCCGCCCCCGAAGACTGCCGCCTGACGCAAAACGGCGACTCGCTCTACTGCCACATCTTCGCTTATCCCTTTAAGCATCTGTATGTGGACGGCATCGGCGACCGGCTGGACTATGCCGAATTCTTGCATGATGGCAGCCAGATTCATTTCAGCGTGGACGAAAGCAAAGTTGCGCGCCTGGATTTGCCGGTCGTGCAACCGCCGGTGGAGGTGCCGGTGGTCAAGCTGCATTTGCGGCCATGAAGTGAAACACAGAGAAAAGGCTTAACCACCGAGTTCGCCGAGTTTTATGAGGGCACAGAGAGAATATCTTTGTGTCCTTCGTGTTCTTTTTGCTCCCCTCTGCGGTCTCAGTAAGACCGATGAAGCCATGCATCAACAGGAAGGAACGTCGTAGGGGCGACTCTTTTGTCGCCCGCATGAATGACTGCTAGATTGTGGGCGATACAAGTATCGCCCCTACGAATGTCCCTTACTAAAATAGTCAATTTCCAGAAACTGATTCGCTGCCACATCCCTCACCACTTCCTCCACCCCATTCGACCAGCGCACGCGCAGGCTATCGACGCCTTCCGCGCCCAAGCCAAAATGCAGCGCCATGTCGTTGCCCGCGCCCAGGCTGGAGCCGGCTTTGACTTCCTGCATCAGCACGCGTCCGCCGGTTGTGGTGAGATAGACGCGGCTGCCGATGGCATCACGGTTGATATCGCCGCCGCCCTGCAAGCGCACATTCAGCCAATTGTGGTTGCTGGTGACTGCGCCGGTGTTGCGATATAGCGCATAGCCTTCGTTCCAGTTGCCCAGCACAAAGTCCAGCCAGCCATCGCGGTCATAATCGGCATAAGCCAGCCCCATGCTGGGGTTCAGATCGTTCAGCCAGCTGGCGGGCGTCACATCGGCGAAACTGCCATCGCCACGATTCTCGAAGAGGAAGTCGCGATATTCGAACATCATGCCTTCGGGACCGCTGAAGATATCGAATTGGATGAACTCGGTGGCGGTCAAGAACAAATCGAGCCAGCTATCGTTGTTGTAATCGAAGAAGATGGTGCCCCAACCCACAGCGCTGCTGGGACCAACCACGACCCCAGCGGCATCGGCCACATCGTCAAAAGTGCCATCGCCTTGATTCTGCAGCAGCACCATGCCATTGACCATGTCGCTGAAGTAGAAATCCAGGTCGAGGTCGTTGTCATAATCGCCGACCGCCAGCCCCATGCCGTGGATGAAAGTGCGCGCGCCGGCCGCAATAGACACTTCGCTGAAACACCAACCGCCGCAGCCCGCGCCATCGTTGCGCCACAAGATATTGCCCAGCATGTTCTTGAACTGGTCGTTGACGACATAGATATCGGCATCGCCATCGTTGTCATAATCGGTGAAGCTGGCGCTGAAGCCGGCGCCGAGCAGCAAGTCGTATTCCAGCAGATGCGTCACATCGGCGAATGTGCCATCGCCGCGATTGTGATACAGCGTGTCGCGGGCTTCATCGTGCTCGCGGGTGATGTTGGGATCGCCACATTCCGGGAAGCACGACCAGTTCACCACATACAAGTCGAGGTAGCTGTCGCCGTCATAGTCGCCCCAAGTGGCGGTCGTGCCTTTGCCGGGATCGCCGACGCCCGCCTGCGCCGTCACATTGCGGAAACCAGCGCCGTTTTCGTTATGAAAGAGCGTGTTCGCGCCGTGATTCAACACATACAGATCGAGCCAGCCATCGTTGTCATAATC
>DAOUJB010000366.1:0-7542 GCA_034423155.1 Anaerolineae bacterium
ACCCGCTGGTCGAATATCAGCGGCAGTGCTTCCAGATGTTCCGCGTGGTCGAAGATACTTATCGCAAGGTGGCATCGCGCAATATCTTTCTTGTGCAGCCAGCCGTGATGCAAACGCCGCAGCGCCGCCGTCAAATGCGCGAGCATCATCCCGCCGCAGCATTCAACCAGGGCGAGCGCAAACAGCAGCAAACCGTGCGCAATACCAGCCGCCGACCTGGACCCAACAAACCCTGCTGGTGTGGCAGCGGCAAGAAATACAAACACTGCCATCGGCGCGAAGATCAACTGACGGGCCGCTTCCGGCAAGCCGGCTGAGCATCGCCCAGTCATGTGGCGCATCGGCGATTTCGAGTTGCATTTGTTCAACGATGCCAGCGCCTGGGTCGATCCCGGCGGCATGTTCGGTCTCGTGCCACGGGCTTTGTGGTCGCGTTATTATGCGGTGGACGAGCGGCAACTGTTGCAAACGGCGAATCATAATCTGCTGATTCGCGCGCAGGGGCGCAACATCCTTGTCGATACCGGCTTTGGCAATTGCCTGAGCCCAACCCAGCGCAAACGCCGCAGCATTACGCATTATGATGGCACGCATACCGGCTTGGCTGCCCTGGGCATCGCGCCTGGCGATATCGACCTGGTCGTCAACACGCACTTGCACGATGATCACTGCACGGGCAATTTCCGACTCGATGCCAATGGCGAGCGCCAGCCCGCCTTCCCCAATGCCAGCTATGTGGTGCAGCGCCGCGAATATGCCGATGCCTGCGCGCCCAACGAACGCACGCGCGCCACTTACCTGCCGGCGAATTATCGCTCGCTCTATGAGTCAGGGCAGCTGCAACTGCTGGATGGCGATACAGAAGTCGCGCCGGGCATACAAGCGCTGGTGACGCCTGGTCACACGCCGGCGCACATGAGTCTGCGCATAAGCAGCCAGAACGAACACGCCGCATTTGTCTGCGATCTGGCTTCGCTGGCTATTCATTTCGAACGCCTGGCTTGGATGACCGCCTATGATGTCGAGCCGCTGATAACGCTGGAGACCAAACGCCGCTGGCAGCCATGGGCGCTGGAGACGAATGCGCTGCTCATCTTCCCGCACGATGCCAAGACGCCGGCGGGCAGGCTGACAATGGGCGAAAAAGGTCGGCCGCGGGTAGAACCGATTACTGTCAAGTAGGTCATGCGAAAAATGCCGATGCTATTCAGATTCGAAATCCGTAGGGGCGAGACTTGTCTCGCCCACAATGTCGCCGTTGGCCATGCGGGCGACCCAGTGGCTCGCTTACATTGTAACCTTTGTACATGCGGGCGACCCAGTGGCTCGCTTACAATGTAATCCTTGTGCATGCGGGCGACCCAGTGGCTCGCCCCTACATTTTTCCTGACCTGGCAGGTGGTTCTGGCTGGCAATTGGGGCAGAAGTGCGTTCCGCGCTGTGCCACGCGGATCTTGTTGATTTGCGCGCCGCAATGCAGGCAGGGTTGCTCAGCCCGTCCATACACAAAAAAATGATTCTGCGAACTTCCTTTGTCGCCATCGGGTTTGCGATACCAATTGATGCTGGCGCCTTCGTGCTGGATGCCCGTTTGCAGCGCCTCCCGCAGCGTCCCGTGCAAACGCGCCGCCTCGTCATCCGTTAGCGATTCGGCAGGGCGGGCGGGATGGATGCCCGCGCGAAACAGTGCCTCGTCAGCATAGATATTGCCGACGCCCGCCACGAACTCCTGTTGCAGCAGCCGCGCCTTGATAGCCAGTCTGCGTCCCCGCAATCCCGCGCGAAAGCCAGCTATTGTGAAATTGTCTCCGAAAGGCTCGGGACCCAGATGGCCCAGCAGCGCCGCGACATCGTCTGTCAGATAGACGCGCCCGAATTTGCGCACATCCGAGAAGCGCAATTGCCCTTGGTCCAGGTCAAAGCGCACATGCACCCAGCGGTCGGCTTCGTGCCGGGCGTCGGCCGCCGCCACATACAGCCGCCCCGACATCTTCAGGTGGATCACCAGCGTGTTGTGGTCCAGGTGGATCAAGATGTATTTGCCGCGCCGACCCAGGCTCCGGACGATTTGTCCAGCCACTCGCGCCGCAAACTCATCAGGCGCAGGCGAATGAATGGCTCGCTGCCAATCGTGCCACATGCCTGTTATGCGCCGCCCGACCAGAGGCTCGCGCAGGCCGCGTACGACAGTCTCGACTTCTGGCAGTTCGGGCATCGTTTCTCGTCAAAATCCCCCGGCAGTTTTGTTATAATACGCGCGCGAGACGGCGATTCCTACCCGACAAGTTCCACAGAAGCGAGCTTATGACCGGCGACTTCGTACACTTGCATGTGCACAGCGAATTCTCGTTATTGGATGGTCAAAGCCGCATCAAACAGCTGGTTTCGCGCGCGAAAGAGTTGGACATGCCGGCGCTGGGAATCACCGATCACGGCGTCATGTTCGGCGTGCTGGACTTTTACCGCGCTTGCACGGATGCGGGCATCACCCCGGTTGTGGGCATGGAAGCCTACCTTGCGCCGCGAGGCATGACCGACCGCGACTCCCGCCACGACCGCGAAGCCCACCACCTGCTGCTGCTGGCGAAGAATATGCGCGGGTATCAGAACCTGCTGGCGATCGCCTCGGCCGCCCAATTGGACGGCTTCTATTATCGTCCGCGCATCGACAAAGAATTTCTGGCCGCCCACGCCGATGGTCTCATCGCCACCAGTGGCTGCCTGGCTGCGGAAATCCCGCGGCTGGCAAACAAGGGCGATCTTGAGGCCGCGCGCCAGCAGATCGGCTGGTATCAAGATGTCTTTGGCAGCGACAACTTCTTCCTGGAGTTGCAAGGGCACGACATTCCCGAGCTGCACGAGCTGAACCGCTGGCTTTGCGAGTATCGAAGCAGCGGGCACAGCGCTGTCCAGTTGGTGGCCAGCAACGATGTGCATTATGTCGATAAAGGCGATGCCGACGCCCACGATACCCTGCTGTGCATCCAAACCAGCAGCCTGAAGTCCGAGCAGAACCGCATGCGCATGCTGCCGGCCAGCAGCTACTATCTGAAATCCGCCCAAGAAATGCGCGCCGACTTCGCCGATTTGCCTGCCGAGCTGATTGACGAGGCATTCGCCAACTCGCTGCGGATCGCGCAGATGACGGATATCGACCTCGTGCCCAAGGGCTATCACCTGCCGACTTTTCCTGTGCCCGCTGGTTTTGACGAAGCCAGCTACCTGCGTCATCTGACGAATATCGGCATGGCTTGGCGCTTTGGGGACGACTGGCGGCGCGAGCATGTTTTCCAAGAGCGCATCGACCGCGAGCTGAACATCATCCACAGCATGGGCTTCGACAGCTATTTTCTGATCGTGTGGGACTTGTGCGAATTCGCGCGCCACGCCGATATCTGGTGGAATGTTCGCGGTTCTGGGGCAGCTTCACTGGTCGCCTACAGCCTGGGCATCACCAATATCGACCCGATCCAAAACGGCTTGCTGTTTGAGCGCTTCCTCAATCCGGGCCGCGTCAGCATGCCCGATATTGACCTGGACTATCCAGACGACCGTCGCGGCGAGATGATCGCATATACAGCCATGAAGTATGGCGAAGACAAAGTCGCGGCCATCATCACCTTCGGCACCATGGGCGCAAAAGCGGCGGTGCGCGATGTCGGACGCGCCCTGGATGTCGATCTGGGGCTGATCAACCGCGCCGCTGCCCTCATCCCGCAAGAAGCGCGCCAAAAGAAAATCCGCGAATATGTCGATGCCAGCCCGGAACTGACTGCGCTGTACCAGGACGAGCCGCAACTGCAACGTGTCATTGATACCGCCAGCGATCTGCAGGGCATGACGCGCCACGCTTCCACGCATGCGGCCGGCGTAATCGTCGCCGATCGTCCGCTGGTCGAGCTGGTGCCGCTGCACCGCATCACCGGCAAAGACCCCTCGGGTGGCGCGCTGAAAGCCGTGACGCAATTCCCCATGGAAACTGCCGAGTCCATCGGTTTGCTCAAGGTCGACTTTTTGGGTTTGTCCACGCTGACCATCATGCGCAAGGCTTGTGAGCTAATCGCCAGGCACCGCGGCATACATTATTCTATCGAGAATATCCCCTATCGCCATGACGATGCCACTGCCGAACAACGAGCCCGCCTGGATGTCGCCTTTGAGATGCTGGGGCGCGGCGAGACGGTGGGCGTCTTCCAGGTCGAATCGGGAGGCATGCAGCAGATGCTTCGTGGCATGCGTCCGCGCGCCTTTGAAAATATCGTGGCAGCGATCTCGCTCTATCGTCCAGGACCCATGGACTATATCCCCGCTTATTGCCGCCGCATGCATGGTGATGAAGAGGTCATACCCTTGCACCCGCGCCTGGAACCCATCTTGCGCGAGACCTATGGCATCTGCGTGTATCAGGAACAAATCATGCAAATCGCGGGCGAGCTGTTTGGCTACGAATTGGGCGAAGCCGACTTGATGCGCCGCGCGGTATCCAAGAAAAAAGCCGAAGACCTCAACAAGCACAAAGCCATTTTCATCGAGCGCGGACCACAAAACGGCATCCCCGCCGCTGATGCCGCCGCCATCTTCGACATGATCGCCGAATTCGCCAATTATGGCTTTAACAAGCCTCATGCCGCCGACTACGCGGTCATGACAGTGCAGACAGCCTACCTAAAATGCCACTATCCCGACGAGTATATGACCGCCATTTTGAGCGTGCAGCGCGATGACCTGGGCAAAGTCTCGACTGTGCTGGAAGAGTGTCGGCGCCTGCACATCCCCATCCTGCCGCCCGATATCAATAGCAGCCAACTGGACTTTGATCTCGAAAGCGGCAAGGATGGCAAACGCGCGATCCGCTTTGGTTTGGCTGCCGTGAAGAATGCCAGCGTCTTTGCGGCGCGCGACTTGATCGACCAGCGCGGCGAGCTGCCATTCGAAAACCTGACCGACTTTTGCCAGCGCGTCGACTTGCGCAAGATCGGCAAGCGCTCGCTGGAAAGCCTCATCAAAGTGGGTGCCATGGATGCTTTTGGCACGCGCTCCAGCCTGCTCGGCACCCTGGACGGCATCATCAGCGCCAGCGGCAAACATCATCACGACCTGGACGTCGGGCAGATACAGATGTTTGGCGATGCCGCCAGCAGTCCCGACATTTTCGCCGCAATTCACCACATCGACGAAGTGCCCCCGCGCGATCGCCTGAAGTGGGAGAAAGAGCTGCTGGGCTTTTACTTGACAGGCCGCCCGGTCGACCGCCACCGCGAGCAGTTGGCAAAGCAAAATCTGCAATCGATCGCTGAATTGAAAAGCCCGAACCCGAATAAACCCGAGCGCGTTCGCGTTGCCGGCGAAATCACGGCGCTGCGCAGGCTGACAACGCGCAATGGCGATCCGATGGCGGTGCTGAGTCTGGAAGATTGGCACGATAGCGCTGGCATCATCGAAGTCGTGCTCTTCCCCGACGCCTACAGCAAAGTTGTGGAGACCTTTGCCAACATCAGCCAGACCAATGCCGAGAGCGCGCGTGAACTGGCTGTCGGCGAAATCGTGCTCATCAGCGGGCGCTACGACGAAAGCCGTGGCGAAGCGCAGATCATCGCCGACCAGCTGCGCCTCGATTTCAGCGCTGCCAGCGCAGAGAGCGCCCCCGCGCCATACGACCAAGCGCCGGACTGGGCGCAGGATGACATGCCGCCGCCACCAGATGTCTTCCCCGATCCAGCGCCACCCCCCGACCCAGCTCCTGCGCCCGCTCTCAACGACGAGCCGGCCTGGGCGAATGGCGCGAGCGGCCTGAGCCTGCCCGACAGCGATGATGGCCTGCCACCAAGCCCGCCGCGCACCATTACCGTGACGCTGGCTGCCACAGCCGACATCGACAAAGACCGCCGCAAGCTTGAGCGCATCCACCGCTGTTGTGTGGAATTCCCTGGCAAGGATCACTTCCGAATTATGATCGTCCGCGACGATGCTCGCACCGCCTTGCACTTCCCCGACCACACCACCAATATCTGCGATGCGCTGCGCCACGCCTTGCTTGAGATCGTGGGCAAGGGCGAATTCGTGCAGATTGTCGAGACCGACTTAAGCGGGGCTTAACCTGCCGACAATTGAAGACGCGCTGCAAACTGACTACAATGTAAACTGTCGAGGCAGTGGAGACAGCAGCGTTGAAACGAATCGCTGTGATGACCAGCGGAGGCGATGCGCCCGGCATGAACGCGGCTGTGCGGGCGGTTGTGCGCGCCGGGCTGGACAAACAGGTCGAAGTCTATGGCATTCGTCAAGCCTACCAGGGGTTGCTGGCTGGCGATATCGCTTTGCTGAGCAGTCGCGAGGTCAGCGGCATTTTGCAACGAGGTGGCACCGTCTTGCAGACTGCGCGCAACGAAGAATTCAAGACAGCGGCGGGACAGCGCAAAGGCCGACGCCGTCTGAGCGAACATGGCGTTGAAGGCGTCATCGTCATCGGCGGCGATGGCAGCATGCGTGGCGCGCTCGCCCTGCACAAGATGGGCGTGCCCGTGATCGGCATCCCCGCCAGCATCGACAACGACATCTGGGGCACCGATACAAGCATTGGCGTCGATACGGCGCTGAACACCATTCTGGACGCGGTCGACCGCCTGCGCGATACAGCCACTTCGCACAGCCGCGCTTTTGTCATTGAAGTCATGGGCCGCGATTGCGGCTACCTGGCAGTCATGGGCGGCATTCTGGGTGGCGCAGAGATCGTCGTGACGCCCGAAAATGGCGTGACCATGAACGAGATCGCGGTCGCGCTGGAAGATGCCTATGTCCGCGGCAAGACTCATGCCATCGCCATCTTGGCCGAAGGCGCGCCTTATCAGGGTCCAGAACTGGCGCATTTCTTGGAGCAGAAGCACATCGGCTTCGAGATTCGCCTGACCATATTGGGGCATACGCAGCGCGGGGGCAGCCCCACCGCTTTTGACCGGCTGCTGGCGACGCGCATGGGCGTGTATGCGGTGGATCTGCTGTTGAGCGGCGCAAGCGGCATGATGGTGGCGCGGGTCGGACGCGACCAAAATCCGGTCTCACTGGCAGAATGCAGCGCGCGCACCCGCCAGATCACGCCCGAATATTTTGGTTTGGCAAAGATTCTTTCCCGCTAATTCAATCTTCAAGCGCATCGGCCACATCGACCACGCGACAGGCCAGCAGGTCTAGCAAGGCGCTGGTTTCGACGCGCAGTTGCGTGCCTCGTTTGCCCGCGCTGATCACGAGGTGCGATTGCGCCGCGCCGCGCGCATCCAGCAGGCAATCCCAGCGCTTGTGAGTCAATGCCAATGCGCTGATGCCGCCAACTTGCAATCCGGTCAGCTTCTCGGCGTCTGCATGCGGGAGCAGGGCAGCCTTTTTTGCGCCCATCGCCGTTGCCAGCCGCTTCAAGTTCAGCGTCGTATTCGCGGGCAGCATGACCAGCACAGGTTTCTTCGCGCCGACTGCCTGCGCCACCAGCGTCTTGAAGACTGCTTCGGCAGGGAAGCCCACCGCCGCCGCCACTTCCTGGGCATCGCGCAG
>DAOUJB010000367.1:0-3549 GCA_034423155.1 Anaerolineae bacterium
TTGACCAGCGTGGTCAGCGCCTTCTATTACATGCGCGTGGTCGTCAATATGTACCTGCGCGACAGCAGTGGCGAGCTGGTGCCGGCGCTGGAAACTGTCTATGTGCGCTGGGCTATCAATATCGCTCTGGCGGGCACGCTGATCTTCGGAATCTTTTACCCCCTGGCCAGCAACTTGGTCGGCATGGTCAGCATCGCTTGATCCCCGCATTGACCGACTCCCGCTGTCATGTCATCTAGAGAACGCGCTGGCATCATCTGGGTGCTGTTGGCGGCCAGCGGCTTTTCGGTCATGCCCACCCTGGTCAAAATCACATTCGCGCATTCGACATTTACGCCCATGGACATCGCCATTTGGCGGTTTTTAATTGCCGTGCCGCTGATGTGGGCGCTGGTGCTGGTCTCGCGCCGCAATGCCCCGCGCAAGCCAAAAAGCGATGCGCCCGTGCGACAAGCCATCTTGATTGGCATGCTGCTGTCGGCTGCCGTGCTGCTGGCTTTTTTCGGGCTGGAGCGGTTGCCGGGCAGCACCTATATCGTGCTCTTCTATTCTTATCCGGCTATGGTGGTGTTGCTGTCGCGCCTGTTGGGCGAGCCGATCGGCGCGCGTGCCTGGCTGGCGCTGGGACTGGCTTTGACTGGCGTGGTCTTGACCGTGCCCGATCTTCAGGCGGGCGGCGTCGACAAAATCGGCGTGGCGCTGGTCTTGGCGAATGCGGCGATCGTGGCGATCTATTATCTGCTTTCCAAGCGGGCGCTGGCGGGCGTACTGGATATCTCCGGGTCAAGCGCCTGGATGATGTTGGGCACGCTGTTCATCCTGGCGCTGCTGATCCCCCTGCGCGGCTTGCAGATGCCTCCCAACGCGCACACCTTGCTGATGCTGCTGGGCATCGCCACGTTGGGCACGGTGCTGCCCGTCTTTGGCATCAACCTGGCGATCCAACGCATCGGCGCGGCGCAGGCTTCATTGATCAGCACGGTCGAGCCACCCATGTCGATGCTGGTTTCGATGTTCGTGCTGGGCGAGCTCATCCTTGCGCTACAATGGGTGGGCGCGGCGCTGATCATCGGCAGCGTCATCGTGTTGCAATTGCGTCCGCGCAATCGGCTCGATATCAGCATCGCCCACGAAGCGGGATAGGCGCATGACAAGCTTCAATGACTTGCCAGCGGAACTGATCAAAGACCTCCAGCGCAATCGCGATGGGCGTTTGTCGTCCCGGCAGTGGATCGCGCTGATCACCGAGCCGCTTTCGGCGCTGCTGCTGCTGTCGATTCCCATGATTCTGCTGGCGGGGCGCTATGGTCCGGCCGGACGGATGATCGTGCTGGCGCTGGTGGCGGCTTTCGCTATCACGATAGCCATGCGCGCCTGGAAGTTCGCTCGCGTCAAGCTGAGCTATCGCGTGTTATTCGCCGAGCAGGTCGCCCCACGCTGGCAATTTTGGAAGAAAACCACCCTGACGAGCAAGTCAGGCGAGCCAATGCGCTTCCAGCGCCGGCTGGGCAGCAAGCTAAAACTGGCAGCCGAAGAGTCGCTGCATGTGTATTACATCGAGTCGGGCGGAAGGCGCATCATGCTGAATATGCTGCCGCGCAATCATCCACGCGCAGAAATCGCCGAGCCAACTAGCACTTTCGAGCGCGCCGGCGGCCGGCTATATGCCGACTAGAATGGCGCATTCAAAGCGCCCGACATCTCCAGCACATCGCGACCATCTTGGTCGACCCATACGCCGCATTTCCCGCCGCCTTCGCTGATAGCCAAATCGGCAGTGCCGCCCGCAAATCGCAAGACCGGATGATAATACTTGGCGACCTGCACAGCATCGCCATCAATATAATGACCGATCAAAGCCCGCCGAAAACGCGCTTGCGAACGATTCGGGAAGCTGCCGTGAATCAGCTGCCCATTAAAGAAGAAGACATCGCCCGCGCGCATGACGACCGGCTCGGTGCGCATATCGGCGGATAGCGGCACAGTCACATCGGTGAAGCTCTGGCTGATATCGGCTTCTACGGGGCAAAGCAGCGGCATATTGTGGCTGCCCGGCACGATTTGCAAGCAGCCATTCTCTTCATCGCAATCGTCCAGCGCCATCCAGGCGGCGATGCAAGTGCCCGGCTGCACACGCAGATAATACTGGTCTTGATGCAGCGCCTGCCCGCGCGCCCCAGCCGGCTTGAAGTAGAGCATGGTCTGCACAGCCAGCGGCAACTTGCCCAACAGCTGCTCGAAGACCGCCGCCAGCCGCGCATCCAGCAGCCAGCGCAGGCTGAGCTCGTCCCAGCGGTGCATGTGGATCAAGCGCGGGTAGCGTTCCAGCGGATCGTCGCTGGTCGGATCAATGCCGGCGAAGTCGCCCGGATAGCTGCCATTGTGCCGCATGTCCATGTAATGCTGGCGAAAATGCGCCACTTCGTCAGTGCTGAACAAGCCCGATACGGTGACACAGCCACGCTCTCGAAAACCGCCTACATCAACTTGCATAGTCGCACTCCTGTAACGCGCCGTTGCGCAATCACCGCAACAGCCTACAATCTTCACAGCGAATCATAGCGCAGAGGAGCGCCGCAATGCAAGAGACAGGGCAAACGATGGGCGTGGCGGATGTGCAGGCGGCGCTGGACAAGCTGGGCTTGGGCATCACCATCAGCGAGTTCCATTCGTCCACCGCCACCTCGCAGCAAGCGGCCGACAATATCGGCTGCCAGCTGGGGCAGATCGTGAAGAGCCTGGGCTTTATGATCGACAAGTCGCAGCCGGTGGTCGTTTTGGCGAGCGGCGACCAGCATATAGACGATCGCAAACTGGCGCAGCGTTTCGGCGTCGGGCGCAAAAAAGTGCGCATGATGAACGCGGGGCAATGCTTCGAATTGCTGGGTTATGCGCCCGGTGGCGTCCCGCCCATCGCGCATCGCAGCCCGGGCTTGCCAATCCTAATGGATGCCAGCCTGACGCGCTTTGACACGGTCTACGCGGCCGGTGGCGCCGCCCATGCCATCTTTCCGATTCGCACGCAAAAGCTGCGCGAAATCACTGACGCCGAATATGCCGACCTGACGCGCGATGCCTAGACGCCGCCAACCAGCCGCACGCGCTCTTTCAGCACGCCGAGCAACTGCAGCAGGCGCGCTTGCCAGTCATCGTCGGCGGGCAAACGCACTTCAGTTCGCGTAACTTCGATCTCTTCGCCCAAGATAATCTCCAGCAGCTCGCGTTTCAGCGTCGCCAGATAGGGCAGCTTGATATGAATCTGTCCGCGCCGCAACTGCACATGGGTGGCGCGCAGCTCCTGCGCCAGCGCCTTGACGCGTATCTTATACAGCAGCCCCTCGACAGCGGCTGGCAGTGCGCCAAAGCGGTCGACCAGCTCGTCGCGCATGGCATCGACCTCATCCACCTGGGCGATATTGCCGATGCGCCGATACAACTGCAAGCGCAACGCCATCTCGGGTATCCAGTCCCTGGGCAGATAGGCGGGCAAGGGCAGGTCGATGATGATGCGCTCGCGGGCAGAGGCGGGCGCTGGTTGGCTGCGGGTCG
>DAOUJB010000368.1:0-4931 GCA_034423155.1 Anaerolineae bacterium
GCGCCGGCACAATCAGCCGGGTGGCAGACGCGGTGGCGATCCGCTGATGATGGCAAAGGAAGCGTAGTATGAGCGCAAAAGTAAAGCTGGGCATCGCGGCAGCTGTCATCGGACTGGCGGTTGCGCTGCTGGTCGTCGTGCTGATCATCGCCAACCTAGGTGCCATCGCTGCCTGGATCGGCTTTGACGAAGCGGGCAACCTGGACGGACGCCAGGGCGCGATCGGCATGCTGCTCAACCCCGAAGCGCGCGTGGGAAGGGTCGTCCAGTGCGAGGACGATGCTGGCTGCTCGGCGCTTTGGCCCATCATTTTCGCGGCTGGCTTCGCTTTCGTTATCGTCACGGGCTTTGCTTATACAACGCTGCTCGAACGCCGCCTGCTGGCTTTCTTGCAGCATCGCGTGGGACCCAATCGCGTCGGTCCGCTGGGTTTCATGCAGCCGGCTGCCGATGGCGTCAAGCTGGTTTTCAAAGAAGACTTGCTGCCCGCGGGTGCCGATAAGTGGGTCTTCCGCATCGCGCCCATGATCAAAGTCATCCCGATTTTGATGATCGCGGCCGTCATCCCCATGGGTCCCGATCTGGTGCTGCCCTGGTTCGCGCCGTCGTTAGGCGATGTCTGGTTCCAGGTGCCGCAGGGTTTGATCGACTCCAATGTCGGCATATTGTGGATCATCGCCATCACCAGCATCGCAACTTATGGCGTGGTCTTGGCTGGCTGGTCGAGCGACAACAAATACGCCATGCTGGGCGCGCTGCGGGCATCGGCGCAGATGATCAGCTACGAGCTCAGTTTTGCCTTGACGCTGGCGGTGCCGGTCATGATCGTCGGCAGCATGGCGCTGGGCGATATCATCGATGCGCAGCGCAATATTTGGGACTGGTTCGTCTTCCAAAATCCGCTGGCGGCCGCTGTCCTGCTGCTGGCGCTGCTGGCAGAAACCAACCGCGCTCCCTTCGACCTCACCGAGGCCGAGCAAGAGCTTACGCAGGGCTACATGACCGAATACAGCGGCATGAAGTTCGCCTTGTTCATGATGGCGGAATACCTGGGCATGATTGCTGTGAGTCTGGTGGCGGTCGCTGTGTTCTTCGGTGGCTATCACCTGTGGCCCATGGATGGCTTGCCCATGCTCGCGCCGCTGATTTTCATCATCAAAGTCGTGCTGATGCTCTGCGGCATGATCTGGATTCGCGCGACTCTGCCACGCATCCGCTATGACCGCCTGATGCAATTTGGCTGGAAAGTGATGATCCCGCTGGCGCTGCTGGCGGTGGCTTGGACGGCGGTCGCCATTGTGATTGGCGACGCGCTGGGCGGCACAGCCTATCCGTTCATCTCGGGCGTCGTGTTCGTGCTGGCGCTGTTGGTCGGCTATCTGGCTTTGCAGCGCATGAGTCGCGATCAAGAGGGCGAAGTCGCTATCCCGCTGGAAGACGACCCCGCCTATACTGGCGAAAGGCGCGGTTTGGGCTGGGCGCTGGTGCATCTGGTTGGCATGTTGGTGGCGCTCCCGCTGGCGCATATCCGCTTCCAGGTGCGCGCCTTGGAAGGCATGGCCAGCTTTGGGCGCACGCCAGAAGAAGACCGCGCCCTGCAAGGCAGCGAAACAGCGATCAAGCGCGCCGGCGACTAACAATACGATGAGACATTACCCCCACATACAACGCAAAGGGTAGCGACGATGAATGTGATCAAGGGCTTCCAGACAACAGCCAAGCATCTGATGGAAGATGCCGTTACGATTCAATATCCCGAGCAGGTGCAGAAATTTCACCAGCGTTATAAAGGGCGTCATCATTTGCGGCGCTATGAAAATGGCTTGGAAAAGTGCATCGGCTGTTCGTTGTGCGCCGCCGCCTGCCCAGCCGACGCCATCTGGGTCGAAGCAGCCGAAAACACCGATGAAGAACGTTATAGTCCTGGCGAGCGCTTCGCCAAAACTTACGAAATCAACATGCTGCGCTGCATTTTCTGCGGCTATTGCGAAGATGCCTGCCCAACAGAAGCAATCCAGCTGGGGCACGAGCACCAGATGTCTTATACCGACCGCCGCGATGCCATCTATACCAAAGATATGCTGATCGACGCGCCAGTCGAGGGCGCAGCCAACACCCCGCAGCAAGTCGAACCGGGCGCATACGATCGCTCCATACCCGATATGGAAGACCCGTCATAAGCGCGAAGGAACTGCAAATTGAAGCGCGAAATCATTCGTGCTAAAATGCACAATCGCATTCAGGGTGGGAACTAAGTCCTATGGAATGGTTGTTCTTGGTGGTGAGTCTGGTGGCAGTCGTGGCGGCTGGCATGATGCTGACCCGGCAAAATGCCGTGCACAGCGCGCTCTTCCTCATCGTCAACTTTGGCTGCGTCGCTTTTCTGTATTTGATGCTGGACGCGCCTTTCCTGGCCATGGTGCAGGTCACGGTATACACCGGCGCAATCATGGTACTCTTTTTGTTTGTCATCATGCTGCTGGGCGCAGAGACAACCACCGATACCTCCGGACGTATGCGCTGGCTGGGTTTGGCTGGCTCGCTGGTGGCGATCACGCTGCTGATGATCTTCGCTTTTCCGATCGCCTCGGACATGCTCAATGACGAGGCTGTCGATGCGGGCGATGCGCGCGCCAACCTGCGCCTTATCAATGCCGTGCCCGGTGGCGATGCGCAGCTATTCCGCGTGCTGGAAATGGGCTTCGAGATGCCCCTGGCCGACGAAGTCGCCGCGAGCGTAGACCTAGCAGGGCTGGATGACGGGGGCGTCGCCGCTTCCATAGGAGCCGTTCGTTACAACGACGAGCGCGCAGTCAGCCGCAACTATGCCGATTTGCCGGCCGGCGACTACACGCTTTCTGCGACCGTCAGCGATAGTAGCTATGAGTCGGGCGAAGTGTACAGCGCGACCGTCAGCCTGGCCGCCGAAAGCGCGCATACCGTGCTGCTCTACCAGAACGCCGATGGCTTGCTGGAATACGCCCTGCTGGAAGACGACATCATGGTGCCGAGCGTGGGCAAGATGCGCCTTACGCTGGTCAACGGCTTGGCGGGGTTGCAGGTCTCGCTGGTCGATGTCGGGCAATACACCACCATTCGCAGCTTGTGCGAAGATGCCGCGTGCAGTTCATTGTTGCCACATCGCGTCTTGATCGACCAGTTGCCGTTGGGCGACCAGATCAGCATCGAGCTGGACGAGGGCGATTACAACCTGGCATTTGTCGACCAGGACAGCCGTGTGTTGCGACTCCTCGCCGATTACCAAGCCGAGCGCGGCGTCATCGAAACGCGCGTGCTGGTTCGCGAGCCAGGCGTACCCGGCAGCCAGCCCGCTTATCGAGCGGCTGTTTATCACGCTTTTGCCCTGCCGGCATTTGGAAGTCCAGAAGCAGTCGGGCAAGTGCTTTTCATTGACTATGTGCTGCCGGTGATGTTGGTCGGCGTGCTGTTGCTGGTGGCGCTGATCGGCGTGATCGTGCTGGCGCGCCCCGATGCCTTTGCCCAAGCCGAGCGCCGCCGCATCAACCGCCGCCGCAGAGTCAACCGTCCGCTGGTCAGCGTGATCGCCCAGCAGACCGGCGCCGATGTGCTCAGCGGGGAATATATGCCCAAGTTAAAGCCCGGCGACGAGCCAGCCGATTAAAGGCGGGAGCAAGCGACGATGAACGCAATCGGCACAGAGCCATATATCATCCTCAGCATGGTGCTCTTTTTGATGGGCGCGCTGGGTGTGTTGATTCGGCGCAACGCCATCCTGCTTTTCATGTCTGTCGAGTTGATGCTGAACTCCGCGAATCTGGCGCTGGTGGCCTTCGCGCGGGAATGGGGGCAGGTCAACGGGCATGTTTTCGTCTTTTTTGTGATGACCGTGGCAGCGGCGGAAGTGGCGATCGGCTTGGCCTTGATCGTCAATATTTTCCGCGAGCGCCAAAGCATCAATATCGATGACTTGCAGCAGATGCGCGGCTAGGCGCTTGCCCTAAGGAAGAGGCTGTCTGAGTATGGAAAATCTGCCACTCCTGGTCCCGCTGGTCATATTCGTCCCCGCTCTCGGGGCAGCGGTGAACTTCTTCTTTGGCGCGCGCCTAGGCGAAAAGTGGTCGGGCTATATCGGCTGCTTCGCCTCGCTCTTCGCCTTTGTGATCTCGCTGCTGTTGCTCGTATATGTAACCGGCACGAACGGCGCGGCCGCGGTGGTCAATCCGCCATTCCTGGATGGCTGGCTGCGCATCGAGTCCATCAACCTGGATATCGGCTGGCAGTTGCGCGTGGATTCGCTCAGCGTCACGATGATGCTGGTGGTCACGGGCGTCGGCTCGCTCATCCACTTGTACGCGCGCGGTTATATGCACGGTGATAAATGGTATCCGCGCTTCTTTGCCTATTTGAATATGTTCCTGGCTTTCATGCTAACGCTGGTGACCGCCAACAACTTCCTGATGTTGTTTGTCGGCTGGGAAGGCGTCGGCTTGTGTTCTTTCTTGCTGATTGGCTTTTGGTGGGACAAAAAAGCGCCCGAAGGCTGGAAGAACAGCAATGCCGCGCGCAAAGCCTTCATCGTCAACCGCATCGGCGATTTTGGCTTGCTGGTAGCCATGTTTTTGATCTTCTGGACATTTGGCACGCTGGACTTCTTCAAAGCCGGCGAGCTGCCCAATACCAGCGCCAAATATCTGGTGCATTGGCAGGAACACAATGGGCTGTTGGCACATGCCGAGGCCGACCATGGCGAAGCGACTGACGACGGTCATGGCACAAAAGTCGTCTGCATTCCCGCTGCGCAACGCGCCGACGACGCTGGACACAGCGCCGACGATAGGCATGGCGACGACTCCTACAGCAAGCCCAACCCGCTGGCATCGGACATCCGCAACCTGTATTGCGACAACCTGCATTTTGACAGCGCGATGCTGGGCGTCTTCGGGCAAACT
>DAOUJB010000369.1:0-7232 GCA_034423155.1 Anaerolineae bacterium
TGCGCCGAAAGTAGGCATCGCAGATTTCTGGCGTTGCCCGCTCGCCCAGCACAGCCAGGCAGGGGTCGCCGGGGATAGCGCGCGCCAGGGTGAAGGTGACGATCATGATCCCAAAAATGACGGGGATGGAGAAGGTCAGCCGCCGCAAAACAAATTTTAGCATCGCCGATTTCTACTCCGTTGCCCAGCCACGCGCTCGTTCAACCGCACGCTGCCAGCCGGCATAAAGCGATTCGCGCCGGTCTGCAGACATGGTCGGCTCGAAGCGGCGTTGCAGCTGCCATTGTCCCGCGATTTCAGCCTGCGAACCCCAGAATCCCACCGCCAGCCCCGCCAGGTAGGCCGCCCCCAGCGCTGTCGTCTCGGTGACAGCCGGTCGCTCGACTGGCACGCCTAACATATCGGCTTGGAATTGCATGAGGAAGTCGTTCACCACCGCCCCGCCATCAACGCGCAGCGCTTCTAGCGGCAAGCCCGAATCGGCGCTCATGGCCGCCACGACATCGCGCGTTTGATAGGCGATCGCTTCCAGCGTGGCGCGCACGATCTGCGCCCGGCCACTGCCGCGTGTCATGCCGACGATGGCACCGCGGGCGTATTGATCCCAATAGGGCGCGCCCAAGCCAACAAATGCCGGCACCACATACACGCCGTCTGTGCCAGGTATGCTTTCTGCCAGCGCCTGGCTTTCGGCCGCATCGTCAAGCAAACGCATTTCATCGCGCAGCCACTGCACAGCCGCGCCAGCCATGAAAATGCTGCCTTCCAGCGCGTATTGAGGCGGGCTTTCGCCGACTTGCCAGGCGATTGTGGTGAGCAGGTTGTTGGCGCATTGCTGAGGCGCGCCTCCTGTGTTCATCAGCATGAAGCAGCCCGTGCCATAGGTGTTCTTCGCCATGCCCGCTTGAAAAGCCGCCTGGCCGAATGTCGCCGCCTGCTGGTCGCCCGCCATGCCAGCGATGGGGATGCCCCCGCCGAGAACATCTGTGGCGCATTCGCCATAGACCTGGCTACAGGGACGCACCTCGGGCAGCAGCGCGCGCGGGATATCCAGGCGCGCCAGGATCTCGTCTGACCAGTCGACGCGGTGAATGTCGAAAAGCATGGTGCGCGCGGCATTGCTCACATCGGTGATATGCAGGCGACCGCCACTCAGCTGCCAGACCAGGTAGCTATCAACTGTGCCAAATGCCAGTTCCCCGTTTGCGGCTCGTTGACGCGCGCCCGGCACATTGTCCAATAGCCAGGCGACTTTCGTGCCAGAGAAATACGCATCGGTTACCAAGCCCGTGTGATGCAGAATCGTCTGGTCAAAGCCCTCCGCTTTGAGCTGATCGCAGAAGCCGGCTGTGCGCCGATCTTGCCAAACGATGGCGTTGTGGATGGGCGCGCCGCTCTGGCGATCCCAAATCAGCGTGGTTTCGCGCTGGTTGCTGATGCCGATGGCGGCGATGTCGGCGGGGTCGGCGATTATTTCACGCGCCACCGCCAACTGCGATTCCCAGATATCGCGCGGGTCATGCTCGACCCAGCCCGGCTGCGGATAGTGCTGAGGGAATTCTTGTTGGGCGCTGCGGATGATGCGCCCGCCGCGGTCAAAGAGAATGGCGCGTGATGAAGTCGTGCCTTGATCCAGCGCCAGGATGAAATCTGCCATCAAACAACAGCCCTTCGCCTATTGGTGCATGCTTATGGGTCTTATTGTAGCGCAAAGGCAGGGTTCAGTCGCGCCGCTGTGGACTGTGCAGCCGCAGCATTATGCCGCAGCCTAACCCGGCCAAGCCACCCGCCAGCGCCCAGACCGGCAGCCGTTCCAGCATCGCCAGCAGCATGTGCGGCGGATAATCGGGGAATGCGTGCGCGTGACGCAAGTCTTTGAAGAGCATCAGCGCGAAGGCCGACAGGCTGGCCAATGCGCCAAATGTTGCGCCCGCAATCACAGCCGAAGCCAGATTGTTCAGCCCGCGTGGCAGCAACAAAGCGGTCGCTGCCAGCGCCAACGACGCGCCAAGCACCGAGACCGCCACGGCATCATTGTCTTCCACGCCCGACCACAGCAAGATGGCGATGCCGCAGACCAGCAGCAAGTGTCGCGCCCAGCGAGTTGCCGTCATTGCGCCGCCGTTTGTCCATCCAGCGCCATATCCAGCACTTCGTCCAGATGCTCGACCAGCACGAAAGTCAGCTCGGCGCGCACATCGTCTGGCACATCATCCAGGTCGTTTTCGTTTTTGCGCGGCAGAATCACCGTGTCTACCCCCAGCCGATGCGCCGCCAGCACCTTGTCTTTGATGCCGCCCACTGGCAGCACCTGCCCGCTCAGCGTCAGTTCGCCCGTCATGGCGATATTGCTTTTGGCTGTCCGCCCCGTCAGCAGCGAAGCCAACGCCGCCGCCATGGTGATTCCCGCGCTGGGTCCATCTTTGGGCACTGCGCCCGAAGGCACATGCAAATGCACATCGAAGTCGCCGTAAAAGGCGGGATCAACGCCCAACTGCTCGGCGCGCGAACGGGCAAAACTATAGGCGATCTTGGCGCTCTCTTGCATGACCTCGCCCAGCTGCCCCGTGTATTGGAAGCCTTTGCCGCCTTTCATCTTGGTGGCTTCGATAAAGAGCGCATCGCCACCCACCGGCGTCCAAGCCAGCCCGGTCGCCACGCCGGGCAGTTCGGTGCGGTCTTGCAATTCGCTGCGATAGCCAAAGCGCGTCTTGCCCAGCAGCTCTTTCAAATTGTCGGGCGCAATGCAGACAGTTTCGGCTGTGGCTTCGGCGATTTGCGTGACGACCTTGCGCGCAGCCTTGCCGATCTCGCGTTCCAGGTTGCGCACGCCAGCCTCGCGCGTGTAATCGCGGATGATCTGCAGCAGTGCCTCGTCCGTGAATTCGAGCTCGCTGGCGTGCAAGCCATTTTCGCGGCGTTGGCGTGGCACCAGATATTGGGCGGCAATCGCTTGTTTTTCGCGTTCGGTATAGCCGCTCAGCTGAATGATTTCCATGCGGTCGCGCAAGGGACGCGGGATGGTATCCAGCGAGTTGGCGGTGGTGATGAACATGCAGTCGCTGAGGTCAAATGCCACATCCAGATAATGATCGCGGAATTCGGCATTTTGTTCGGGGTCGAGCACTTCCAGCAGCGCCGAGCCCGGATCGCCACGGAAGTCGCGCCCCAGCTTGTCGATTTCATCCAGCATGATCAGCGGATTGCGCGATTGGGCGCGGCGGATAGCTTGGATGATGCGCCCGGGCATCGCGCCGATGTAAGTCCGCCGAAAACCGCGGATCTCGGCTTCGTCGCGGATACCGCCCAAGCTCATGCGGATGAACTTGCGGCCCATCGACCGCGCAATCGACGCGCCCAGCGATGTCTTGCCGACGCCAGGTGGCCCCACAAATGCCAAGATCGCGCCAGAGCGGTCGCGCCGTACCGGATCATGCTCATCGGATTCAGCAAATTCAGCTTCGCGCTCCGCCCGCAATTTCCGCACAGCCAGGAATTCGAGGATGCGCTGTTTGACATCTTGCAGCCCATAATGGTCTTCGTCCAGGATAGCGCGCGCGTTGGCGATATCCAGCTTGTCTTCGGTGCGCGCGTCCCAAGGCATGGCGCAGATCCAGTCCAGGTAGGTGCGGACGACGCCGTATTCAGCCGCCGCCACCGACAGCTTGGACAAGCGGTTCAGTTCGCGCTCGGCTTCTTTGCGCGCTTCGTCTGGCATATGCGCTTCGTCAATAAGCTGGCGGAAGCGTTCGATTTCCTTTTGATCTTCGTCTTCTTCCAGTTCGCGCTGGATAGCTTTCATTTGCTCGCGCAGATAATAATCGCGCTGCGACTTTTCCATTTCTTCCTGGGCGTCTTCCTGGATTTTGCGCCCCAACGAAAGCACATCCACTTCTTTTGACAACAGCTTCAGCAACAAGCGGATTTTGTCGCCGACATTGTCCAGCTCGAGCAGCAGCTGGGCGTCATCCGACTCGATGCGCACATAGGTCGCGATTGAATAGACGAGCTGCAGCGGGTCTTCGACATTGATCGCGCTGCTCACCAATTCTTCCGGGATATTGGGCACCAACTCGGCCAGCTGGCTGAAGCGGTCGGTGATGCTGCGCACCAGGGCTTCCATTTCGATGTCGTCGGCAAAGACGACTTCGTCTTCGGCAATGCGGGATACGCGCGCTTTCAGGTAGGGCGCGTGGCTGACGAATTCGTCGATGCGGATGCGCTGCAAGCCCTGGATCAACAAACGGATCGTGCCGTCTGGCGCGCGGAACAGCCGATGAATCGTCGCCAGCGTGCCGACTCTGTGCACCTGGTCGGGTCCTGGCGTGCCCAGATTGGGGTCTTTCGAGGCGACCAAGCCAACCATGCGGTCGCCGTTCACGACATCGTTGACCAGCTGGATGCTGCGCTCTTGACCGACTGTCAGGGGAATCGCCGTCTGCGGATAGACGACCAGCCCGCGCAGGGGCAAGATCGGCACTTCCTCCGGCAAGTCGATAGCTGCGCCGTCATCGTCCATGCTCTCGACCAATTCGATTTCTATGGCGGGTGCCGGGGCGTCTTCGTCGTCCAGCAGGTAATCCCGAATGTGCATAGCTTTCTGTCCTCGCTGGGCAGGTTTCTGTTTTGGCATGGCACACAGGCCGTCACTGTCTACTTTAGCTTCTGCCGCGCAGTTTTGGAATCAAGCATTCGCGGCGCGCGCCGATTTTTGACGAGTTTCTAAGATTGCCCTTGCCAGCCCATTTGCCGAAAAAGCGGATATGCATACAATGATGCAGACGGGACGAGCAAATTGCGAAAAGCGCAGGGTGCCCGATGACTCAAAACAGCCGCAAAATCCGGCGTCGCTCGACCAGTCGCTCGCGCGAGCGGGTGCTTGCACGCCAGCAGCGCCGCCTCGCCGCGCTGGAAAACCGCCAGACCAACCGCGAAGAGCATGCCTTCTTTCGGAGGCGCTTCCCTGCCTATGACGAGAACAATGCCGCGCATCGCGCCTTGGCTTGGCTCTTTTCCAGCCGCTCGCCCTTGGCCAAATTGACGACATTGGTCGCCGTTTCCGTGCTGGTTTTCTTTATCGGCAGTTATGTCGTCTCCGGGCGCATATTCCCCAATGTGTATGCGTTGGGATTGCCGCTTAGCGAGTTGACGCCCGAACAAGCCGAGCAAGAGATCCTGGCGCGCTGGCAGCATGATGTGCATATTGACATCACAGTCGATGGCGAGCGCCTGCAAACGATAACGCCCGAAGCACTGGGCTTGACTATAGACGCCGCGACCATGGCGAAGAGCGCAAAGGCGGCAGGCATCGCCGGCATTCCTTTCGGCGTGCATATCGCGCCGGCTGTCGGCGTCGCACATGCCAAAGCGCAATCAATGCTGCTCGATATGACCGAAGACATCTTCTTGCGGCATTATGAAGCCGGCTACAAATGGTCGGGTGGCACGCTCCTCGCTGTGCCTGGACGCCGCGGCCGCCACCTGGATGTGACGGGTAGTTTGCAGCGCCTCAAAGACGACATCGCCAGCGTCGTCACTTATGGACAATTCGAGTTGACCACCCATGCGATCGACCCGATTATGCTGGACAGCTCGCCTTTCCTGGACGAAGCGCTGGTCTTCTTGGATAGCGGCTTGCGCATCCGCGGATATGACCCCTTCACCGACCAGATGATCGCTTTTAGCGTGACAGATGTGCAGGCGGCAGAATGGCTGGCCGCGGGCGAAAATGGCTTGTCGGTTCGTGACGATGCCTTTCGCGAATTTATCGACGCCGAGAATAGTCGTTTGGTAGCGGACGGAAGATATATCGACGAGCTGGAGGCGATTGATCAACTGCAGAATGCGCTCGAAGATGGCAACCCGGATATCCTGCTGCGTCTGCGCTATTTGCCGTCCATGTACCAGGTCGAGCGACAAGACACAGGTACTTCTATCGGTCGCAAGCGCGGCATCCCCTTTGAGTTTATCGGCGCAGCCAACCCGACTGTCAACTGGAATCAACTGGTTATTGGCCAAGAAGTGCAAGTGCCCACGCGCGACAGCATGGTCCCGGTCGATCCCGTTCCGCACAAGCGCATCATCGTCGACTTGGAAACGCAGTGGCTCTTGGCTTTCGACAATCGGCAGTTGGTCTTCAGCTGGCCAATCTCATCGGGGCGCGAGCAGGCGGAGACTTATCCGGGCATCTACCAAATCTTGACGCACAACGAAGTGGCGTCCGGCGGCAGTTATGCGTTGTGCAACGAAGCCGGCACCAATTGTAGCCACTGGAAGATGAAGTGGTTCATGGGCATCTATGAAGTTGTGCCCGGCTTGATGAACGGCTTTCATGGCGCGGTCGAGCTGCCCAACGGCAACTTCCTGGGCGGCGGCGGCGTCTATGAACCCACCACTTTTGGCTGCATCATGTCGTTGGATGCCAAAGCCGAACAGCTCTTTCGCTGGGCAGAGACAGGCACCATGGTGGAAATTGTATCGGAGCATTTTTTGCCCGAAAGCGACCTGGCAAAATACGCGCTGGAATTCATCAGCACCATCGATACGACCTACCGTCCCATTTCGGCATAATCCGTCCGCCCACAATTTCCTTTGCATCGCATCGTGAAAGGGCGTATGCCGATTCGCCCTGTCTGCGGTAAAATGCAGGCTTGTTGCGGATGACAGCGAGGCAAAAACATGAGCGAAGCGTATGGCACCTGGAAGAGCCCGATCAGCGGCGCATCGATTGCCAGCGGCCTCAGCCTGCGCGATGTGCAATGGGACGACACTGGCGAAACTTTAGTCTGGTGGGAAAACCGTGAAAAGATCGGCGTGCTTGTCGCGCAAACCGGTGCAGACGCCCCGCGTGATTTGACAGATCCGTCCCTGAATGTATCGGGCGCGGTTGGCTATGGCGGTGGCGCGTTCACAGTCGGGGCCGGCAGTGTCATCTTCGCCACCAAAAGCCGCCTCTACCGCCAGTCGCTGGCCGGTGGCGCGGCGCGGGCGCTGACTCCGGAATTCGGCAGTTGCGCCTCGCCGGCCTTATCCGCCGATGGCAATTGGGTCGTCTATGTGCACAGCTATGAGCATGTAGACGGGCTGGCGATTGTCGATGCGGAGGGCGCGCACTTCCCACGCAAGCTGGCTTATGGCACCGACTTTGTCATGCAGCCGGTCTGGCATCCCGCTGGCCGACACATCGCTTTTGTCGCCTGGAATCATCCGCAAATGCCCTGGAATGGCAGCGA
>DAOUJB010000370.1:0-1756 GCA_034423155.1 Anaerolineae bacterium
CGCGCGAGCTGGGCGCAGCCACTATCGTGCAGTTTTTCCCCTGGGCGTATGTCGAGTCGCTGGAAGGCAAATACGACTGGGCGCGAACCGACAGCATCGTGCGTTTGGCGCGGTTGCAAGGTCTGCGCATTATCGCGCGGCTGGGCTTGACGCCGGGCTGGGCGCGACTCACTGGCACGACATTGACATACTTGCCTGATGAAGCATTTGCTGATTTCGCCGACTATGCAGCCGCATTCGCCGCTCGCTATGCCGCCGATATCCAGCACATCATCATCTGGAACGAGCCAAACCTCAGCGCGGAATGGGGCTTCCAGCCGGCCGAACCAGCCCGCTATGCGCGCTTGCTGAAAGAGACTTATGCGCGCGTCAAGGCTGCCAATCCAGCCGCAGTTGTGCTCGCCGGTGCGCTCGCCCCGACGCTGGAAAATGCGGGGAGCGCAGTCGGACTCAATGAAATCGACTTTTTGACCGCCCTGTATCGGCTAGGCGCGGGGGCACATTTTGATGCGCTGGCCGTGCACAGCTATGGATTCCGCGCTCCCCCGGAAAATCCGCCGCATCCAGACCGCCTCAATTTTCGGCGAGTCGAGCTGCTGCGCCAGATCATGATTGAGCAGGGCGACCGCGACAAGCCAATCTTCATCACCGAAAGCGGCTGGAACGATCATCCGCGCTGGCTGCATGCCGTCCGCCCATCGCAACGCGCTGCGTATACGATACGCGCTTATCAATATGCCGAAGCGCATTGGGATTGGCTGGAGGCGCTATGTATCTGGGCGCTGCGCTATCCGGCCGATCTGCGCGGCTATCCGGATGGCTGGACGCTGATCAACCCGGGGTTCTTGCCCAAACCCGTCTATTTCGAATTGCAAGCCTATGCTCGCGGCTGGGCTGCGGGCGAATCGCTTTGGCTGGCTCCACCGGGCAACAACTAATGGAGCGGCGTGAAATCAGCTTATTGGCTATCACAGCGCTGGCAGTCGCACTTTTCTTGGCGACCATCCAACACATGAACATGCCCGACCGCGAGCGAGCCTTTCCGGCTGGCGCGATACGCATCGGGGTGGACGCCAGTTATCCGCCCTTTGCCCTGGACGATGGCGACAGCTTGCGCGGACTGGATATCGACTTGACTGCTGCAATCGCGCAAGAAATCGGCAGCCCGGTTCAATATCGCAACATAGGCTTTTACAGCCTGTACGACGCGCTCATCAGTGGCAAGGTCGATGCGCTGGTATCGTCTCTGCCTATCGATGCAGCGCGGACGGACGATGTGCGGTATACCAGCGCCTACTTCAACAATGGGCTGGTTTTGGCATCTGCTGCCGATTCGTCTGCGTCCGATATCGAGGACCTGGCGGGCGAGCGCATCGCCATTGAATATGCCAGCAGCGCCGACAGCCTTCTAACCGCCTGGGCTGCCGATGGCGTGGCGGTACAGCGCATGCCCTACGAATTGCCAGAGTACGCGCTGGATGCCCTGCGCCTGGGCCATGCCGATGCCGCCTTGATCGACAACCTGACCTATCGCCTTTATCAGCGCGAGCACCGCCTGTGGTCATCCGCCAGCCAATTCATCACGCACGATCCCTACGCCATCGCCGTGCGCCGCGACAACCACGATGCCTGGCAGCTGATCGAAGCAGCGCTCGAGCAGTTGCGCGCCGGGGGCGAGCTGGCTAGACTCATCGCATTGTGGATATAGATTTTCCGTGCGCGGGTGCAAAACGAGGAGAGCAGACATGGGCGAAAC
>DAOUJB010000371.1:0-2665 GCA_034423155.1 Anaerolineae bacterium
GCAGCGGGCACCTGCACTGCTGCGCCAGGCCAGCGCTCGCTCATCTTCATCAGCGGATGCCCCAGTTGGGCGCGCTTGGCGGTGTACTCGGCGGCGATAGTCCGCGTCATTTCGCGCATGCGGCGGAAGTAATTGGCCCGCTCGGTAACGCCGATCGCGCCGCGCGTATCCAGCACATTGAAGAGGTGGCTGCACTTGAGCACATAGTCATACGCGGCGATCAAGGCGTCGCCTTCCAGCGCCCGCGCATATTCGCGTTCGTAGGCGTTGAAGACCGTGCGCAGCGCATCGACATCGGCGACATCAAAGTAATATCGGCAGTGTTCGACCTCGTCGCTGAACATCACATCGCCATAACTGACTCCGTCCAGCCAATCAATCGACCAGGCGGAATCTACCCCCTGTAGCGCCAGCACGATGCGCTCAATGCCATAGGTGATTTCTACGCTGACAGGGTCGAGATTCTGCCCGCCCGCCTGCTGAAAATAGGTGAACTGGGTGATTTCCTGCCCATCGAGCCAGACTTCCCAGCCCAGCCCCCAAGCGCCCAAAGCCGGCGACTCCCAGTTGTCCTCGACAAAGCGGATGTCGTGCTCGCGCGGGTTGATGCCCAGCGCCGCCAGCGACTCCAGGTAGAGCTCCTGCGGGTTGCCGGGGTCGGGTTTGAGGATGACCTGATATTGGTAGTACTTCTGCATGCGGTTGGGATTTTCGCCGAAGCGGCCATCGTCAGGGCGCACGGATGGCTCGACATAAGCCACGCGCCAGGGCTCGGGACCCAGCACGCGCAGGGTGGTGGCGGGATTGCCCGTGCCAGCGCCAACCTGTACATTGTACGGCTCCCAGATCAGGCAGTCTTGCGCAGCCCAGTATTCGTGCAACTTCAAGATGGCTTGCTGAAAGGTCAAGGGCATGGATGCTCCCGCGCGCTCCAAAGGCAATGTCGGTGGCGCAGCATTATAGGCGGGCAGGCAGGGTCTGCGTAAGGGCGACAAAGCTGACGAGCGTGCTTATTCCCCGCCAGCGTCGTTTTCTGGCAATTTGACCAGATCGTCGCGGCTCAGCTCGCTGAAGACTTGGTAAGTCGTTTCGCGGACTGATACGAAGTAATCGCTTTGGCTGGATTTCAAGACGATATCGCCATCTGCCAGCGCCGCGCCAAATGCCAGCGTCAGCATCTCTTGGCTGTATTGCGGATCGGCGGCATCCGCTTCGTCATCAACTGCTTCGTCGGCGGCGTCTGCCTCTTCGCTGGTTTGCGCTTCGACCAGTTGCCGATAGTGCACTTCCACGACCACGCCCGGCTCAGACAAGCCATAGTCGTCCAGCGCGGATAAGCCCAGCGGCTCGACCAGGCGGATAGAAGCGGCGTTGCGCAAGATGCCCGGTATCTTCGTGTCTTCGAGCAGTTCGCCTTCGCGCAGGTCGGCGTAGGTCCAGCCTTCGTCAGCGCGCAGCAGGCTGAAATCACCCTGGGCATTGCGCACGCGGATCTGCTGCACATCAGCCTGCGCGATGTTGACATAGCTGGCATCGACCCAGGTGGCAATCTGCGTCGACAGCTCCCAGGCATTCAACCCGCTGCTCAGGTAGACGGGGTTTTCGTCGGCGCGTCTGGCATAGACGGTATCGACGCCGCCGCTGCCGCCTAGATAGATGATTGCGCTGGCATCGCCGCCGCTCAGCTCGATGCGCCGCTGGTAGTCGTCATCTTTGACCTCGAGCCGCGCGAAATTGGCGGGGTTCGATGCCACCAGCCGGCGCGTGTCCAAGGCGAAGAGCTTGTCCAGCATCTCGTCTACTCTATCGCCATCCACAGGGAAGTCGTCCGCATCGGGCAGAACCCAGCCATCGGCTTTGCGAGCGAAAGTTACTGCGTCATCGGGCGCGGTAGCGATTGTCATGCGCTCGATTTCCGGCGCGCTGATGCCCTGGACGAGCGGCTCTATCGCGCGAGATTCCCCGCTACGGCTGGTCGCAACGGAAACAGCGAGCAGCACGATCTGCGCGGCGAGCAAGTTAGCGAGAAGGACATTGCTGCGGCTGATCATTGGGCGCCTCCTTGGCTGCTTTCGGGCGGCGGCAATTGCAGCGGCTTTTCACTGCGGCGCTGGATTTGCCAGACCAGGCCGATCGCCAGCAAGCCGATGAGCGCGACCGCGTAATTGAGCAGCGCCCATTGGTTCTGCGCGCCCTCGCTGATAGGCGGCAAGATGCGCGCTGCGCTGCCGCGGCTGCGGATGGACGCCAGCGACGCGTCTTCGGTGAAAGAGTCGATGGCGTTGGCGATTAGCTGCAAGTTGCTGAAGAAGCGGTCGCTGCCGAAGCTGGACGCGATCTGATAGACATTGTCGTTGACGAATTCGCTGCTGCCCAAGACGATGAGTTGGGCGCTTTCGGGCGAGCGCTCGATCAAGCCGATGGCGTCGCGTGCTTGGCCAGTTTCGTCCACGAGCGCTGCAAACGGCGAAGGCTTGTCGATGAAGAAGCTGTCGAATGCGCCCGTCGCACTGACCGCCAGGGGATATCGCGCCAGTTCGTCGCCGACAGGGAAGCCCAGATCGGGATACATTTCCAGATCGGGCTGCGGGTTGGATTCTGTGGTCAGCCAGGCATTGTCGCTGGACCAGACCAGCGTGCTTGCGCGCCTTTCGTCCAGCAGCGC
>DAOUJB010000372.1:0-4101 GCA_034423155.1 Anaerolineae bacterium
GCGACGAAGACCATCGCCCGGGCGAGTGAGCGCGGCGCATGAAGCCGCCCATCCGCGTTTTGCACTTCGCCGATGCGCATGTCGGCATGGCCAACTTCGGCAAGACCGACCCACAGCGTGGCATCAGCAGCCGCATAGTCGACTTCTTGGCGCGGCTGGACGACATGATCGACTTCGCCGAGACCCACGAAGCCGACCTGGTTGTTTTCGCTGGCGATGCCTTCCGCACGCGCAGCCCCAACCCGACCATCCAGCGCGAATTCGCCGTGCGGGTCTTGCGGCTTTCGGGGCTTGCGCCGACCGTGTTGCTGGCGGGCAACCACGATATGCCCTTGAATGCCGCCAAAGCCTCCAGCATCGAGATCTTTGACACGCTGGCGCTGGCTGGCATCTGGGTGGCGCAAGCGTACGAGACGCGGCGCATCAACACCCGGCGCGGTGATGTCGTGCTGGGCGCAGCGCCGTATCCAATGCGCGCGCGGCTGCTGGCGGACGAGGACATGCGCGGGACAATCGCCGAACAAGACGAAGCCCTGAAGCTGGCGCTGACCGAGCAATTGGCAATGCTGGCGCAGCAGGCGCAGACGCTGGCAAATGACGATGCGCCGAGACTCCTGGCTGGACATTTTACGCTGGAAGGCGCGCTGTGGGGCAGCGAGCGCGGCGTCATGCTGGGGCGCGATGTGGCGGTGGGGCTGGACTGCGTCGCCGATGCGGGCTGGGATTATGTCGCGCTGGGGCATATTCATCAGCATCAGAATCTGACACACGGGCAGGCCGGTAAGCCGCCAGTGGTCTACAGCGGCAGCATCGAGCGCATCGACTTTGGCGAAGAAGGCGCGGCCAAAGGCTTCTGTTGGGTCGAGCTGCGGCGCGGGCAGACCGATTGGCGATTCGTGCAGCTGAATGCGCGCAAGCTGCTGACTATCGAAGTCGATTGCCGCGATAGCCTCGACCCGACCCAGGCTGTGCTGGCGGCGCTGGATCGCCATGAATTGCGCGATGGCGTGCTGCGGCTGCGCATCGACCTGACGCCGGAAAGCGAGTCGCTGCTAAACGACGGGCAGATTCAACGGGCGCTGCGGCGGGCGGGCGTCTTTCACCTGGCGGGCTTGCGCAAAAATATCGAGCGGGGGGCGCGCGCGCGGCTGGGCAAAAGCGCAGAAGAACTCACGCCGCTGCAACTGCTGGCGCGCTACTTCGAAAGTCGCGATGTAGATGCGAGCCGCCGCGACGAATTGCTGCAAATCGCTGGCGAGATTGTGGATGAGGCTTGAGCTTTCGCGCAGGGCACCAAGATTCTATTCATCCGCATACAGCAAATGCTGCGCCCGCAGCGCCTCGAATGCGCGCAGATCGGCCGCCCAGCCAGCGATCAGTTCTTCCACAGGTCGCCCCGAGTCGACTGCCAGTCGCAGGTCATCGCTGCCATAAAGCAAGTCGATCGGTGGAGGCGCAGCGGTTTTCCAAGATTCGCGCCAGGCGAAGTCGTCCGCATAGCGCAATTTGATGGCTTGCAGCACCTGCAGCATGGCGGCGACCAGCTGGGCGGCTGCGCGGTCGAGCATATAGATCTGCACGCCGGCGCAAAGCTCGCCCTGATATTTGCTGAAGGTGGGCACGAAGTATACAGGACGGAAGCGCAGACCAGCCAAGGCCAGTCCGTTCAGCGCCGCAGCCAACTCTTCGGCATGTATCCAGGGCGCGCCGAAATACTCAAACGGCTTGGTTGTGCCGCGCGCCTCGGACAGGTTCGTGCCTTCGACCAGGCAGGTGCCGGGATAGAGCAGCATGGCTTCCAGCGTGGGCAGGTTGGGCGATGAGGGCACAAAAGGCAACCCGGTGTCAGCATAAGTCATATCCCGCCGCCAGCCGCGCATGGGCACAACGGTCAGGGCGCAGCCAATCTCCGCCGCGTTGACCAGTTGCGCCAGCTCGCCCATGGTCATGCCATATCGGATCGGCAGCTCGAAGGGACCGACGAAAGAGCGCCAGGCGCTGCGCAGGACGGGTCCTTCCACGCGCGTGCCACCCAGGGGCGCGGGGCGATCCAGCAGCAGCACTTCGATCCCAGCCTCTGCCGCCGCCCGCAGCACATTCAGCGCCGTCGCCAGGTAGGTATAAAAGCGTACGCCGCCATCGGGCAGGTCGATGAGAATGATATCGATGCCGCGCAGCATATCGGGTGTGGGCCTATGCGTTTTTCCGTACAGGCTGTGCACGGGCAGGTTGGTGAGCGGGTCGCGAGCATTTTGCACAGGACTGCCCGCTTGGGCATCGCCGCGCAAGCCGTGTTCGGGACCAAAGAGCGCGACCAAATCGACGGCGGGCTCGGCATGCAGGCGTTCGACGCTGCTGCGCAACCGGCTGTCGATGCTGCTGGGGCAAGCCAAGAGCGCGGCTCGTTTGCCAGCAACCAGATCGAGGCTTTCGCGCAGAAAGACCTCCAGCCCCAGCGTAACTTGCGTCGTTTTCGTCATCAGGCTTCTTGATGCCGCGGCACCATCACGACAGTGCGCACGGTCACATGGCGGGGGCGGCTGAGCATGAACAAACCCGCCGCCGCCACATCGTCCGAGCGCAGCCAGCCGCCTTCAACCACGGACAACCGCTCGATTTCGGCCGCGTCTTCATATCCCCACAGCTCGTTTGCCACTTTGCCTGGCGCCAGCGACATCACGCGGATGCCAGCGCCCGCCAATTGTCGCCGCAGCGTGTTGACGATGGTTTCTATGGCATGTTTGGTCGCGCCATAGGCTGGGCCCCGATGCAGCTCGGCATGCCCGGCGATGGAACTGGTGACTAGGATATCGCCGCTGGATTGAGCGCGCATGCTGGGGATGACAGCCTGGGCGCAGCGCAGAACTCCCTCGATATTGATGCGCAGCATGTCACTCACGGCCTCCATGTCATATTCGGCGAAGTCGCCCTGGATGAAGATGCCGGCGTTGGCGCAGAGCACATCCACAGCGCCGAATCGTTCTTGGGTGCGCGCTACCATATTCTCGATATCGGCTGGCTGCAGCATATCGGCGCGAACGACCAGCGTCTCGCCAGGCAATTCGTCCGCCAGCGCTTGCAATTTGTCCAGCGAACGCGCCGCCAGCGTCAAGCGACAGCCCGCCCCGGACAAGGCTCGTGCCAGCGCCGCGCCGATGCCACTGCTCGTGCCAGCGCCGCGCCGATGCCACTGCTCGCGCCGGTGATGATGGCGACTTTGCCGCTGAGATCGCTGCTCATGCAGATTTTCCCGATATAGCCAGCTTGGTCATAGTTTAACCCAACCACAGTCAACACAGAAGTCGCACCAAGCAAGTCACGCGGAAAAGGGAGATGTTATTCTGATTCGAAATTTGTAGGGGCGAGACTTGTCTCGCCCAAAAAGCCTCCGTTAACCATGTGGGCGATACAAGTATCGCCCCTACGATGTTCCTTCATATAGTTGCATTACTTTTAGTTGCATTACTTTAGTGGACTTTTTTCTGCGGCGATTTGTTTTCACGACTTGCAACCGATCATTGCTTGGCCAGCAGCGCATCGACTTCGTGACGATAGGGCGTGCTGCGAGCGGTGCCGGGCTTGGTCACGCACAGCGCCGCCGCCGCATTGGCGAAGCGCACCGCCTCGGCCAGCGCCGCGCCTTCTGCCAGCGCCACCGCCAGCCCGGCATTGAAGGCATCGCCTGCGCCAGTCGTATCCACCACATCCACAGCAAAGCCCAGCACGAGCGTCGTATCCGCGCCGCTCACGATTTGCGCGCCGGCCGCGCCCAGGGTGACCACCGCCGTCTGATCGTCGCGGGTCAGCAAAGAGCGCGCCGCTTCAGCGACAGCCCCGCCACTGCCCAGCGCTTCCAGTTCTGTCTGGTTGGGCGTCAAAAAGTCCGCAAGCGCCAGCGTCTCGGCGGGCAAAGCGGCGGCCGGCGCGGGATTGAGGATGGTGGTTATGCCTGCCGCCTTCGCCACCTGCAGCGCATACGCCACCATATCGAGGTTGATCTCCAGCTGAACGATCAAGATGTCGGCTCCAGCGATTTTGTCGCGCGCCGCGTCTATATCGGCGGGCTGCACGCGCAGATTCGCCCCCAGCACGACCACGATA
>DAOUJB010000373.1:0-27363 GCA_034423155.1 Anaerolineae bacterium
CCTCGTCTGGATAGAAACGCTGACCGCCCTGCTGCACCAGCGCCAACCGCAAGCCATAGGACACCAGCAGCAGAAGCAGCAGCCAGTGCAGCGGACGCAGCCTGCCAACGCGCGTCGTAGATATCGGGAGCATCACCTAGCCTCTACTTGCGTGTCGATCAGCCAGATCATCACGGGGTCGCGGCGCACGATATCGCGCATCTGCGGCGTCATGCCTTCGTATTGCCACAGCCGATGATTGAAAGGGTGCGGTATTTCGACCAGGACATCGCCAGTCATCGGCGCGTCCATCTGCGTGATGGGATAATAGAATGAGGCATTGAGCAAATGATAGCGCGCCTCGGGCACAACCGGCAGATGAAAGCCATGCGTGTTTGCGCCTTCGCCGAAAGTCGTCTCGAACGATACATCGCTGTAGTCGCTATAGACCTGGCGGGCGATCTCGCGCGGATGCTGCAGCTGCAGAGCCGGGATGAAATTCGCCGCCGCCAGCACAACCACCAGCGCAGCGAATCCAAGCGTGAACCAGCGTCCCTTGCGCGCAAGGATCGGCTGCAATCCATAAGCGCAAAACAAAGCGACAAATGGCACCAGCGCGCGCGCAATGCGTCCGTACAACACGAAGCGCTGCAAACCAGTCGACAAGATCGCCATCAGCAGATAGAGCGCCACCAGGCAGCCCAGCCACAGCAAGCCCCTGCTCCAGTCGGGCGTCCCACGCTCGTGCCAGAGCCGCCGGCCGCCCAAGACCAAGCCGCACAGCCAGACCAGCGCCAAGCCAGTTTCTACATCGCCCAGATACATAAAGGGGAAGAGCCAGCCTTCTGCATAGCTGCCCAGCGTGACCGTTTCCGAAAACCAGCGCATCTCCTGAAGCATGTCGATGCCCAGCACGAAATTGTTGTAAAGCAGCAGCGGCAGGAGGATCAGCGCGCCGCCCAGCGCCATGGCAACGCTTCGCAGAATGACTTGTTTGACAGTACGCGCCAGGAACAAGCCATATACCAGCGCCAACAGCGCCGCCAGCGACACATAGCCGTGATAGACCCAAACCACTGAAAAGGCGAGCATGCCCATGCCGACCGCAGGCAAGAGGCCTTTATCGCGCCATTGCAAAGCGCAATAGATGCCCGCCAGCGCGATCATCATAGGGATATCGATGGGCATGAAATGACGCGAAAACATGAAAAATGTGTTGGCGCACGCGAATAAGAATGCAGCCAGCAGCGCCTCGGCCGGACTGCTACCCGCGCGCCGACTGACCATGTAGAGCATAGGGATGCACATGACCGATGGCAGCGACAGCAGCAACGCGGAAAAACGAAAATCGCCGGTAGGCTGTTGCCAATAGTCCGCCCAACTCAGCTCGTTTTCGGGGTTCAGCCCATAGGCAAGCCGGTGAAGATAGGCGGGCAAGAGCGCCGCTGTGATAAAGCCATGATGCTCGCGATAGCGCAGCAGCCCGTTCAACCCGCCAGCCAGATCGCCCGCATAGAGCTGGTCGGCCACTTTGACCGGGCGCAGCGCATAACGCAGCTCGTCTGGGCTGAACAATTGCCCGCCCTGTTGCACCAGCAGAATCCGCAAAGCGAACGACACGAGCAGCAGCCAGAGCAGCCAATGCGCCGGACGCAGGCGAGTCAAAAAAGCTGGCGTAGATTGGGTTATGGCGGGCAGAGCGGGCATTCGCGCGGGCGTCTTCAGATGGGCGGGTGCTCGTCGCCATAGACGGCGGCTTCGAACTCTTGGCCCAGCTGGCGCAAGGCTTCGACTGCGGCGCTGCGCGTTTTGTCGCGGCTGTCGGCGGCCAGGTTTTGCAGGGCAGATATCGCGCGCGGATCGCCGATTTTTCCCAGAGCCTGCGCGGCGTGATAGGGTGTGAGAAATCCAGGCGCATCCAGCGCGCGGATAAGGTGCGGCACAGCGCGCTCGTCTTTGAGTTTGCCCAGCATCAAAGCCGCCCGTCCCCGCACTATCAGGTCTTCTTGCTGGTTCTCGACCAAGCGAATGAGGGCGCGCAGGGCTTGCTCGCCACCGACCATGCCCAGCTTCATGACAGCGCTGCGGCGGCGCGCCTTGTTGACATCGCGCAATTCGCCCAAGATGGCTTTTACCCTGATATTGGTTGCCGGGTCATCCATCGGTCGCTGCCTTTCGTTTTTGGGACGATTTTCCCTAGCCAGACAAGTCGCTGCTCTTATTTTAGCGCGTTGTAGCAAATTTTCACAGCGGGTCGCGGGCACTTGCGGGCAGTTCATTCGATTCGATATGGACTCGTCCATCCACAATCCGACAGACGCGCTGCGCCAGCGGCACGATCTCTGGGCTGTGCGTCGCCATGATCAGCGTTTTGCCGGCGTCACGAGTCAGGCTCAGCAGCAGCTGAATCACAGCGCGACCGGTGTCTTCATCCAGGTTGCCGGTCGGTTCGTCAGCCAGCACGACTTGGGGTTCGTGCAGCAGGGCGCGGCAAATGGCCACACGCTGCTGTTCGCCGCCGCTGAGTTTGTCCGGGTAGTCGTCGGCGCGCTCTGCCAAGCCGACCTTCGCCAACAATTCCCGCGCTTTTGCCTCGATCGTGCTGCGCGCCGAGCCGCCCAGTTCTTGCGGAAGGGTGATATTTTCCAGCGCTGTCAAAGTGGGGATGAGATTGAAGAACTGGAAGATGATGCCGATATGGTCGCGGCGGAAGCGAGTCTGCTGCAAGTCGTTTAGCGCCGTGATTTCGGTATCGCCGATGCAGATTCGCCCGCTTGTGGGGCTGTCGATGGCGCTGAGCAGGTTGAGCAGGGTGCTCTTGCCGCTGCCGCTGGCACCCAATAGCACGAAGAATTCGCCCTTGTAGATATCAAAGTTGACGCCGGCCATAATTGTCCGCGTGCGAGCGCCTTCGCCGTAGGTCTTGTGCAAGTCGCGGATGGAGACGATCGCGCGCTTTGTCATTGGTCAGCTGCCACCTTCGCAATCAAGCCATAGGCTAGCGCAAGCGTTTGAATAAGCATAGGCTCAAGCAGCAAGACATCGCTTCGACCGCGCTGCAATCGCCGCCAGCCCGAGTTGCTATCAGGGCAATCGCATCAAAAACGAAAGCCATAGTGACAGCGACTACATAAATCAAATACTTGCCGCAGAAGTAAGACCAATTAAGTCATGCGCAACCGAGAAACGCCGCTCATAATTGGAACATGTAGGGGCGATACTTGTATCGCCCACCAGGCCGTCAGTGTATATGTGGGCGACTCAAGAGTCGCCCCTACGACGTTCGTTCCTATTTTTGCATTACTTTATTGGTCTTACTTCTGTGCCTTTGTGGCAAATAAACAATGTAATGCGATTGCTCTGGAGTTGCCATGTATTGCAGATGCGCGCCAAGCAGAGTATGATACAGTAGTTGGATAGACATACGGTAGAATTTTGCTCGTGCTCTGAATTCGGGAGGATGCTTGACAATGCGATTTCGACTACTGATCTGTATACTGGCAGCCGTGCTGTTGCTCGTGCCTGCTGCGGGCGCGCAAGACAGCGAGCCAATGATCGCCCTCGCCGGCGCCGACATGATGGACCCACTAGCCCATATCAGCTTCCCGCCGCCGGTCTATGTCGTGCGCGATAGCGTCGATATCCGCGGCACCGCCAATTTGCCAGGTCTGCGAAACTTGTACATTGAGTTCCGTGAGCTTGACCTGGGCATGATGGAGGATGAAGATGAAGAGCCGCAGTGGTTCCCCGCCACGCTACCCCGCATCGCTGCTGTTGTAGATGATGTGCTGGGCACCTGGAATACGGCGTCGCTGCCCGATGGCTTGTACGCGCTTCAGTTGATGATCAACACGGGCGATGGCGCACAGCCGGCCGCACGCGTCAGCCCCATCCGCATCCAGAATAATCCGCCAGAATTCGCCATGGACACGATGCCCGAAGACACGAGCGAAGCCATGCCCGAAGAGGACATGCCTGAAGAATCAACCGAAGCCATGGCCGAAGAACCGGCGGCCGACGACATGCAAGACGACATGACTGACGATATGGAAGAGGAACCGGCCGACGATGCGCCGGCCTACGATGGTCCCTATGTCGTGGTCACGGTGCCCGGTGCCAATGTGCGCAGCGGCGATTCCACAGCTTACCCGCGAGTCGGTGTGCTATTGGAAGGCGATACAGCGCCGATCAAAGGCGTAAGCGCCTGGAATACCGGCTGGTGGTACATCGAACTGCCCAGTGGGCGCAGTGGTTTCATCGCGCCATTCATCGTGAATGCGATGGGCGAAACCAGCGATGTGCTGGCTATTCAGCCGCCGCCTTTGCCGCCGACGCCGATACCGACAGCCATCCCGCAGCCGACTGTACCGCCCGCGCCGGCGACTGGACCCAATCTGGTCATTGACGGCAGTCCGGTCATCAATCCGCATCCGGCCATCTGCAACCAGCCCTACTCCATCAGCGTGCGCATCAAGAATATCGGCACGGCCCGCTCTGGCGGCGGCTTGGTCGAAGTTGTCGACTCGCGGCACGATGGCGCTGGGCGCGAGATAACCTATACGCCATTCCGCGAGCTGGACCCCGGCCAATCGGCTGTGTCGAATGCGACCATCACGCCCAAGGTGCATCACAGCGAATTGCATCACATCAACTTCCATGTCGACTATGATAACCGCGTCGGCGAGATGAACGAAAACGACAATCGCGCGGCCGCCGCGCCCTACATCTTGCAGAAGGGCAGTTGCTAGCCAGTTGCCATCACCCCGCCCTCTCTCCTGCGCTGGGAGGGGGCAGGTTTCGCAACCCACCCCAGTGCCCCCTCCCCGAATCATCTGGGAGGGGGGTTAGGTGCCTGAATCGCGCTGCAAGATCGTATAGCGATTCAGCCCGCCATCTTCGCGGTAATCATCCACGACCCGCAAGCCCGTCGCGCTGATCAAGCCCGCGTGTTCGCCATCGTCAATGTGATGACAATAGCGGACCGCCCGCGAGCCACGCCGCCAGTCCAGCAGGTAGTCGCCGGCTTCGACCTGAAAGTCGTCGCTCCAGGGCAGGATGCGCTCTTGCAAGCGCGCGCTATCCAGAAATCGCCAGGCTGTGAATGCCAGCCAACCGCCGGGCAGCACAGATTTCGCCGCAGCCCGCAGCAAATCGCGTCGCCTGCCCAAGCCCGGCACATGATGCAGCAAGCCAAATAACACGACGAGCTGCGCTGTGCATGTTGGCCAGGGCTGGAAAAGGATGTCGTGCCGCAGCAAGTCGGCCTGGATATGCGTTGCGCCTGGCCGGTGCGCGCTCGCGTATTTCAGCAATTCATCGTTGCTGTCGATGCCACAATAATCAAATGGCTGCGTTTGATGAGCCGCCAGAAAGCGTGCGAAGCGTCCATTTCCGCAGCCGATATCCAGCACCGACTCAACCGGCCGCCGAACCGAGCGCAGCAGGCGAGTCCAGCCCGACCAGGGACGTTGGCGAGTCGCGTCAAAGTCGCGCGCCGTCTGGCGATAAAAGTCGCGGTTGATCGCATTCAGTCGCCGCGCTGTCGATTCGTCCATTGCACCTCTCTTCATCACAATTTTACGCGTCTCTAATGCTGCTGTGTTATAGTAGTAGGAAGTTCTTGGCTGTTGGCCGCGTCTGATTGTCTGTGTCCGCCGCACATTGAATTAGCATTCTTGCTGGGTTTTGCTGGCAAACACAAGGACAAAGTGAGAAACGCATGTCTGAAGACGCAAACTTCCGCACTTTCTACAAAGAAGGTGTCAATAAATTCCAAGCCATCCAGAACCGCGTGTTTTGGGGAGAAATGCTGAGCCACTTGACCGGGCGGCACAGCGAGCTGATGAACTTCGACGAAGTGCGCAGCCGCCTGCATCTGCACGAAGAGCACTACGAAGGCGTGCGCGATATTCCGCTCGAGAATATCGTCGGCAGCGTGGGGCGCTACAAAGACTTCACAGCGACATTTCTGCCCAAGAACAGCAATATGAAAGATCGCTGGAGCCGCGTATACGCCCTCGCCAACAGCCAGACTGGTCCGCCGCCGATTGAGTTGTACAAGGTGGGCGATGCTTATTTCGTGCGCGATGGCAACCATCGTGTGTCGGTGGCGCGGCAACTGGGCGCGAAGACCATCCAGGCGCATGTAGTCGCGCTGCCGACCAGCGTGCCGCTGCGTCCGGGCATGAGCGTGCAACAGCTGGAAGCGGCCGAAGCCTATGCCAACTTCCTCGACGAAACAGGCTTGACGCGCGCCGTGCCCGACCACGAATCGATCGAATTGACTGCGCCCGCCCGTTATCACGAGCTGATGGGGCACATCTTCTTGCACGAACGCGTGCTGGAAAAGCTGTGGGGACGCGCGCTTTCTACCGAAGAGGCGACGGCCGACTGGTATCACAGCATCTACAAGCCGGCGATCGACCTGATCCGCAAATACGATGTGCTGGACCTGGTCAAGAGCCGCAAGAAGCAACGCACAGAAGGCGATCTCTTCTTATGGCTGATGAATGTGCTGCTGGAGCTGCGTCATCAATATGGCGAAGAAGCGCCGGTCAAGTCTTTCAGCGAGGCGATCGTCTCATATCTGGAAGCTGGGCATGCGACCGTGCCAGACGCGCTCGAAAACGAAGAAGACGAGAAAGTGCTGCTGACACGAACGCAGGTCATGGCTGAGATGCGCAAAAGGCGCGCGCGGGAACTGAACACCGAAGACGCCTCGGCAACCGATTCCGTGATAACCTAGCTGGTCAGGAATCGTCGGGGATGGCCAGCGCGGTGATGCGCATAAAGGCGATCTCTTGGCGGTGCATATCCAGCGGATAGGCGCTATCGTCTGGGTGCAGGGCATCCAGGATATCGTAGGCTTGTTGGATATAGTCGCGCACTGTTTCGACTTCAATATCCATCTCGTGCGCGACCAACTTCTGCGGCATGCCTTCCACCGCATACAGCTCGATCGCCTGGCGGATGCGCGGCGTCATATTCTTATATGGGTGTGGCTGGGCCAAGAGACGCGCCCTCTGCAAGCGAGGGTGTCGAAGCTGGGCGGCTGCATCGGCGGCACCAGCGCTGATGAGAAAGTCGTCGTCCGCCAGCCGCGCCACATGGCAGAGCGCCCAGGCGATATGAATGCGCGCATCGGCCTTCAGCAGGTAGGCTTTTGCGCCATTATCCGCAGCCGCCCGCAGATAATCCGCGTCTGCGAAGGGTGCCAGGCAAACGATGTTGAGCCCTTCAATCGCCGCTTGCAGCTTGTCAATTGCAGCGTGCAACTGCTCGGCGGTCGCGCTGTCGCTGGCGTCAATGATCACGAAATTGGGCTGGGCTTTGAACGCGCCCGTGCGCAGCGCAGCGTGAAATTCGCCCAGCCGTGCGAACTTGCCGACTACGCGCGTTCGCCTGTCCCAAGCCAAATAGGCATTGATGGCGTGGCGGGCATAGAAGTCGCTGTCAATCACCGCCACATTCAGGTCGATCGTGCCGAAGCGAGGCATCGTGTCACGCTGCGTCATGGGGAGCTCCCGCGCTCTCGGATGGTTGCGATCACCTCGGCCGCCAAGTCATAATCGCCGGCTGGGATGATGTATGCGCCCTGCACCAGGCTCGCCATCTCGTCCAGCAATTCCTGCGCGATCTGCACTCCCGCGCGTGGCGCTTCGTCACCGGCGGCTGCCAGACGCGCCATGATGTCGGCGGGGATGCTGATGCCGGGCACTTCGTTGTGCAGATAGCGCGCTTGTCGCAGGCTGCGCAGTGGCATCAGCGCCATCAGCACGGGCAGCACAAATGCTTCTCCGCAAAGCTCTGCATAGCGCTGATGAAATCGGCGTATGCGGTCGGGCTCGAATACCGCTTGCCCCAGCGCAAAGTCGGCGCCTGCTGCTTGCTTCTTGCGCAGGATCCGTATCTCTCTGTCGATATCATCCGCGCCCATATTCAGCGCGCAGCCAACCGTGAAGCTGCTGGGTTTGCCGATGCTGTTGCCGGCCATATCAACGCCGCGGTTCATGCCCTGCTTGATCACCTGGATGAGCCGCGATGGCGCGACATCGTTGAGATCGCTGGCATCGGGAAAGTCGCCGATGCGCGTCGGGTCGCCCATTACCACGAAGAGATTGCGTAAACCCAGGGCGTGCGAAGCCAGCAGGTCGCCTTGGACGCGCAGCATGTTGCGTCCGCGCGTGGGGAAGTGCAAAACAGTTTCCATGCCGATTTGCGTTTGCAGCAGATGCGCGACCGCCCAAGCGCTCATTTTCATGCGCGCAGCCGGCGTATCGGCGACATTGATGAGGTCGGCACCGGCCGCCCGCAGACGTCGCGCAGCTTGCAAGAGCGGCTCGGTGCGATAACTGCGCGGTGGTGCCATTTCGACCGTGGTGGTGAAGAGACCGTCTGCCAGTCGCTCTGCCAGCTCGGTCGGGGCATCGGGCGCTTGCGATTCTTGTTCGCTCATGCTTTCGGCGACATGCAGGTCGATGGCAGCGCGAGACGGCGCCGCATCCAGGGCTGTGCGCATGGCGGCGATATGTTCGGGCTTGGTGCCGCAGCAGCCGCCCACCACCAGCGCGCCCAATTCGACTGCGCTAGCCGCGAAATCGGCCAAATAATCGGCGCTGGCCGGATACAGAATGCGCCCGCCCACCACCTCGGGGAAACCCGCGTTGGGCATGGCGGAGAATACAGCATCGGGCAAGGCAAAACGCATCTGCCGTAGCGCTTCGGCGATCCCGGCTGGGCCGCTGCCACAGTTGACGCCGATGATATCCACGCCAGCCCGTCCCAGATCGTTGGCAACGCGCGCCGGTGGATAGCCCGCATAACTCAGATTCTCATGAAAAAAAGTGGCTTGCGCGAGGACTGGCAGCCTGGACGACAGCTCACGCAGCACAGATACAGCCAGCAGCAGCTCTTTGTGCTCGCGGAAGGTCTCGAACTGGATCAAGTCCACACCAGCTTCCAGCAGAGCCTTCAGCTGCAGGGCATAGGCTTCTCGCGCAGCTGTCTGCGAGACCGCTCCAAAGGGCGCGATACCCACGCCCAGCGGTCCCACCGAGCCAGCGACATAGCCGACTCCCCCGCTCTGCGCGCAGGCTTCTCGAGCCAATTGCACGCCAATGCGGTTGATCTGCGCCAGTTGATCGGCTTTGCCCGCGCCAGCCAGTTTGAACTCGTTGGCGCCAAATGTATTGGTGGCGATCAATTCTGCGCCCGCTTCTAGATAGGCTTGGTGGATGCCGCGCACGATATCTGGCGATTCGAGGTTCATGGCGTCAAAGCAGGCATCGGCGCGAGCGTCAGAATATGCATGCAGCATCGTGCCCATGGCGCCATCGGCCAAGATCGGCGCGCCGGTCTGCAAGCGTTGGCGAAACGACAGCTGGCTCATGCCGGGCTTCTATGGGTAGTCATGAATTGCCTCCAGCGGCATTGTAATCGCAAAAGCGCGCGCGGCACAGACGGCCGTCGCAACCGGGCAACCGCGCCCTATTGTTTCACCACCGAGTATGCCGAGTTGACGGAGTACAGCGAGAACTTGAGTCGAGGACATGCTGTAGCTCGCTGCGCGAGGTGGCAGAGCAGCTAACACGATTTGGTCATTTTATGATGCCCAGAGCCTGACCTAGCTGCCTCGTTTCTCTTTCATTGCGACTATCCAGCAGGTCGCTCAGAAGCTCGGCTGCGATATTGACAAGAACAGAATGACGATGAACAGCAGCACAAGAACGACCAGCAGGCTTTTTACCTGTGTTTGTGTTCTATCGGCAGGCCACGGCGCTTTTCCGCGACCATCAGTACGGGCGAACCTGCGCCTGTCGTCTAATGGCGCTTTGGAACTGGCGAGTACTCGCTTTCGTTTCATCGTGACCTCTCGGGACGGTAAGCCAAGTGGCGGACGCGTCGTGGGCGGCGACCCTATCCACCTGCGATAAGTGTATCACATCCATGGCCTTGCGGACCTATGCGGAATGCTTTCGCGCCACCTGTATTGAGCGAGTGACGAATGTCGACTGCAACTCGAGCTGGAATCGACGCAACCATTCTGTCGTCCAGCGTTTGCCAGCGCGCACGGGCGACAGTGAGTTTGATTTCGCATTCCTTTAGCCATGAAGCGCGTGCGACTGCATCGTCTGTGTTACCATCGGATTCGCAGAACGGACCCGGCGACTGAGGAACATGCAAATTGACATCGCAGACAAAAGGCGCAAGAAAGTTCGGCGTGCGGGGTTGGTGGAAGCGGGTACGGGGCGGCGCGAGGGCGATCTCCGGTTTGCTGCGTTTGAGCTTTGCGCAGGTCCGTGGCGGGCGGCGCATCATCAAACGCGGCGAAGTCTATTATGTGCCGCTGTGGCTGCCGATCGCGTTGGCGCTGCTGCTGGCATCGCTGCCATTTTGGGATGACGCAGCGAGCTTCGCCCTGCGACTTTTACCTGGGCATCACAAGCTGGCGGGTTTCTTTGCGCCCTCGGTGCGGCACTGGTCGGACGAGATCGACGCGTGGGCGGCGCGCTCGGATGTAGACAGGCACTTGCTGGCGACTGTGATGCAGATCGAGTCTTGCGGGCATCCCAGCGTGATCAGCAGCGCGGGCGCAAGGGGCTTGTTTCAGGTGATGCCTTTTCACTTCGCCGAGGGCGATGACATGCTCGACCCCGATACCAATGCGCGGCGCGGCGGCGACTACCTGAATTATTGTGTGGGGGCTGCGGGCGGCGTGATCGGCCTGGCGCTGGCTTGTTACAACGGCGGACCAGCCGTCATCAGCCAGGCGCGCGAAAATTGGTCGCGAGAGACGCAGGCGTATTATCGATGGGGAGTCGGCATTTATAGCGACGCGGCAGCCCGCGCCTCGACGAGCGGCACCCTTGAGCAATGGCTGGCGGCTGGCGGAACGCGTCTGTGCCAGCGTGCCGAAGCCGAATTGGGTATAGACGGCGCTTAGGCGTAGGTGCGCATCACCGACAGCACCTTGCCTTTGATCTCGCAATTGCCGGGCATGACCTGCAGTGGCTGATAAGCCGGATTGGCGGGCTGCAACTCGATCATGTCGCCGCGGCGATAAAAGTGCTTCAGTGTGGTTTCGCTGTCTTCTGTCAGCCAGGCCGCCACCATATCGCCATTATCGGCGGTGTGCTGCCGGCGCAGGATGACGATATCGCCATGCTGGATCATGGCGTCGATCATCGAATCGCCGCGCACCGTCAACGCGAAAACTTCGCTTGCATCGACATTGCCCAACAACGCCGGCGTCAGGCTGATGTAATCGTCTTCGTCGATGTGATGAGCGATATCATCGGGCAGCGAGATCGGCTCGCCCGCAGCAATGCGCCCGACCAGCGGGACTTGCAGCGGCTGCCTGGCTGCCAGCACAGTGTCCGATTGCGCGCCCGGGATGCCGCGCACGATACGCAACCCGCGCGAAACCCGGCCCGAGCGCTCGATGTAGCCGGCATCGACCAGCTTGTTCAAGTTGTAATTGACCACCGATGTCGAGCCGATCTGGCATTCATCGCCTATCTCGCGGATGCTGGGCGGAAAGCCATTTTCGTGAATAAACGCCGTCATGAAGTGCAGCATGTGTTGCTGCCGCGCCGATAGCTGGCTGAATCGCTTCATCTGCTCTGCCCTTGTCTCTATGTCTCGACTGCAGTATACAGGAACATCTGTTTCTGTGTCAAATGTTCTAAGTGTTAATCTTCGCCGCTGGGGTCATTTGCTGGCGGAAGCTTCTGATTCCTGTCCCAGTAGTACACAGGTCGGGTCTGCGGCGCAGAGTTCGCTGGCACCATTTTGCAGCGCCGCCTGGTTGCCGCTGGCGGGCAGGTCGAAAGTGAAAATGGGTCGTCCCTGCGCTTTGGCAAATCGCAACGCATGTAGCGCGCCGCCGCCCAGTTGCGATTCGACCAGCACGACCTGGTCTGCCAAGCCGCTGATGATGCGGTTGCGCGCCACCAGCCGCTGCGCATTGACTGCCTGTTGCGGTTGCGCCTCGCCGAGCAGCAGCCCGCTTTGCTCAATCTGCTTCGCCAGCCCGCGATTCTGGGGCGGGTACACATTTAGCAGGCCGCTGCCCAGCACAGCCACGCTGGTCCCACCCGCATTCAGCGCGCTGCAATGAGCGACTGTATCGATGCCCAGCGCCAAGCCGCTCACGACCGTGATGCGGGCCCGCGCCAGCTCTATCGCCAGACGATGCGCCAGCTCGCGTCCGGTCGCTGATGGTGAGCGCGTGCCAACGACCGCCAGCGTGCGCGTCCACAACCGATCGTCCAGGCAGCCACGCGCAAACAGCAGCGCCGGCGCATCATCCAGCACGCGCAGGGGACGTGGATATTGCGGATTTCGCGGCGTGAGCATGCCGATGCCCTGCTGTTGCCAGCGGCGCAAGGCAAGCGCGACTTCGTCCACATCGATGGCGGCAATCGCATCGGCACGTCCCGCTCCGATGCCCGGCACGCGCAGCAACTCGTGCCGCGGCGCAGCCAGCACTGCCGAAGGGTCGCCAGCAAAGCGCTGCAGCAATGCTTCGAGGGTCTTGCGCCCGATGCGCAGCGCAAGGCAGAGCGCCACCCAGCTAAGTTCGAAGTCGGCATCAGCCTGCTGCATGTTTCGCCAAGCTTGCTTAGGTAGTCGGCAGTTTCCAATCGACCGGTTTTTCGCGCAATCGCCAGCGCCAACCCTGTGGATAGCCCAGCATCTTGGCTATATCGCCAACCAGCCGCAGCAGCGGGATCCAAGCGATGCAAAGCAGCCACAGTGCCAGCGAGCGCCCATCCGCGGCGCGCATAAGCGCCGGCAGTCGCCGATAGGAACGATGCAGATAAATCATAGCGCCGACCAGCCAACCCGCCCATAGCCAGGGCTGCACCAGCAGGCCAGCGATGCCGATGCCCGGCACAAGGCACAGGTAGGTCGCATAACGAACGAAGTGCCGTTTGCGCCACAAATCGGCTTTGCCATCGCCGCGCGCATACAAGAAATATTGGCGGAAGTAGCCGCGCAGGCTCGTGCGTGGGCGGAAATGAACCACAGCCCCCGGCACGAAAACGAAGCGCTCTCCAGCCAGCCGCAGTCGCAGGTCAAAAATCAGGTCTTCGCAATAATCCAGCCACTCGGGATAGCCGCCGATGCCCTGTGCCGCGCGCTTGCGAAAGGCGATGCTGCGGCTACTGGGCAAGAAATTGCCCGCGTCGATTTCGTCCACGAGCGGCAGGGTGGCAGCGCCCAGGGCGATCTCAAATGGCGTCTGCGGGTCGGCGCGGAAGAAACCAGCGGCCACGCCCAACGTTTGATCAGCCAGCAGCGGCGCGGCGATCGTCTCCAGCCAGCGCTCGTCCAGGCGCACACCGGCATCGGTCGCGGCGATGATGTCACCGCGGGCTTCGGCTATGGCACGGTTGCGCCCCTGGCTGATGTTGCAGCCCTCGGCGATCAGCAGGCGCAGTGGCAGTTTCTCGCGATAGGCGCGCAGGATGTCGACGGTGTTGTCTGTGCTGCCGCCATCGACGATGACGATTTCGTCTGGCGGGCGCGTCTGCCTGGCGATCGAATCGAGCAACTGGCGGATGCTGTCGCCTTCGTTGAGCACGGTGACGATCAAGCTGATCATGGCTGTGCCGGGTCGATATCGGGGATATTATGCGCGACCAACATGTGTTTGCGGAAAGCGTGCACATGGGCGTCGCCGCGCTGTGTCAAGATGGCGCTGCCAGCCTCCAGACTCACGAATCCCAGCGCGCGCAGACGCATCAATACGCGGCTCATTTTCTGCGGCGTCCAGCGGAAGTGCTGGTGCAGGGTCGCAGCCCGCAACTCAATCGCGTGGCTGGGCGTGCCCTGATGATTGTGTATATGCGCCAACACAACTTGATCCTCAAAGCGGCGGCGGCTGTTGGCGCGGCGAATCGCCGATGCGAGTAGCCCATAACGCGGCGACAAAATCCACACCAGCAGAAAAATCGCGAACATCGTCAGCACCACAGAGGCGCTGATGGACGAATCCCAGGCTTCGCGCAGTTGCAAGCCGAAGATGGCGTTGAGCGCGGCGATGCCCTCGGCGACCGGGAAAATACCAAAGAGTTGGCCACGCGCCAAATCATAGCCGAAGAATGCGCCCGCCCCGCCAATTATCGGGCTGAGCAGCAGCATACCCGACAAACGGTCGGTCAGCAGATAGGCAGCTGCCGGCGGTATGATGAAAAAGGCGATCACCAGTATCGAGCCCACCGCGTCGAATGCGCCCGCCGCCACCAAGCTGACCAAGACCATCAGCGCATAGGTGAGCGCGGCCGGGCGGAATCCCAGCGACTTCGCCAGCGCAGCATCGAAGGTCGTCAATTTAAGTTCTTTGTAAAAGACAGCGACGAATCCGACCGTCAACGCCGTCAACACCAGCATGACGGTGATGGACTTGGGAAAGAAGATCAGCTTCGGCGCTTCGTCCAGCAAGCCCGCGCTCCAGGCTTGAGCCGGGGAATAGACGCCGCAGTTGCCGCAAACCTCTCTGAATTCGGCGCGTTCGTCGCGGGGGCTGATATTCAGCTCGCGACAGTTGACGCATTGGCGCGACTTTTGGGCGGCGGGATGTTCGGGCGTGATGCGCAGCGACTCGCAGCCTGCGAAGCAGTGGCTGTTGGTATTCGCCCAAGCCAGACCGATCTCGCCCACCAGCACGGCGTCTTCGTCCAGATGCACATCATCCACGAAGCGCGCGACCAGGATGACGGCGATGGCGAAGAGCAGCGGAAATGCCAAGCCCAGCGCCGCGTCTTGGCGAACCAGTCCCGAGCGATGCAGCGCCTCAGTCAGCACGACTGTGCCCACGCCAGCCGCCGCCGCGCCCACGATCAGCCAGGGCGACGATGTATCGCCTTCCAGCCCAGCGCCTGTCATCAGCATAAAAGCGACCACGATGCCCAGCAGGACGGTGTGGCTGATGGCATCGCTGGTCAACGACAAGCCGCGCAGCAGCAGAAAGGTGCCCAGCAGCGCACCGCAAATGGCGATCAGGCAGCCGACCAGGGTAGCGGTGTGCTGTGGCGAGCGCAGGAAGGCATTCAATTCTTCGCGCGTGACAAAGTTCAGCAGCAGCTCGATCAGCGCGCGTTCCAGCCCCATCATGCGCCCGGCTCCAAGCGGCGAGAACGAAGCTGCCGGCGATTTTCGCGCTGACGCAGTTGATTCCAGATCACGCCACGCCCCGGCGCCAGCGTGATCGACAGCAGGACCAGCGCAAAAGCCACCACGATGATCATCGGTCCGGTGGGAATATCGCTGTCCAGCGCGCTGATGACTGCGCCGCTGCCACCCGCAAAAGCCCCCAAGGCCGCGGCCAGCACGACCATCTGCTCCAGTGAATGCGTCCATTGTCGGGCGGCGATGGCTGGCGCGATCAACATGCCGACCATCAGAATCACGCCAGCCAGCTGCAAACCCAGCACGATGGTGACGACGATGAGCGTTGAAAGCAGGGCATCGAGCAAGCTGGTGCGCAAGCCACCCGCCGTGGCGAAGTCGATATCAAAAGTGAGCAATTTGAATTCTTTCCACAACAATCCCAGCACGAGCATCACCGCCATGCCGACGACAGCCAGCAGCGCAATATCACTTTCAATGATGGCGGCGGCCTGCCCAAAGATGAAACTGTCCAAACCGGCCTGGCTGGCATCGGGCAGCGATTGAATCGTTGTCAGCAGCGCGATGCCAGCCGCGAAAAAGCTCGCCAGCACGATGCCCAGCGCCGCGTCTTGCTTGATGCGCGTCGTCCGCAAGATCGCCGCCACCAAACGCAAACCCAGCCAACTGGCGATGCCCGCGCCGACCAACAATGCGCCCAACTGCCGGCCCGCCAGCAGAAATGCGATCGCCACGCCGGGCAGCGCCGCGTGCGAAAGCGCATCGCCCAGCAGACTTTCTCGCCGCAGCACCGCAAAGCAACCCACCGCGCCACTCAATGCGCCCAGCAGCGAGCCGCCCAGCGCCACCACGCGCACCGTATAGGTCAGCCGCAAGCCAAAGAGCGCCTGACTCAGCGGCAACAACAGAAGACCCAGCGCCAGCAGCGCCGCGATCATCTGCCAGATGCGCCGCTCAGCCATGCTCAGCCTCCCGCCGCCAACATCTGCCCGCCATGCAAGCTGGCCACGTGCCCGCCGTAGGTCTTCTGCAGGTTGTCCAGCGTGAAGACCTGGCAGGTGCGACCCGAAGCGACGACCTCGACATTCAGCAGGGTCAGCCAATCGAAGTATTCTGGCACTGTTTGCAAGTCATGGTGTACGACCAGCACAGTACGTCCGCGTTTGTTCAGCTCGCGCAGGATATTGACGATGGCGGCTTCGGTGATGGCATCGACCGCGGCGAAGGGCTCGTCCATGAAATAGATCTGCGCGTCTTGCACCAATGCCCGCGCCAGGAAGGTGCGCTGTTGCTGCCCGCCAGAAAGCTGGCTGATCTGCCGCCCCGCGTAGTCGTGCAAACCGACCTGTTCCAGCGCCGCCAGCGCCATTGCGCGTTCACGCCGTCCCGGTCGTCGCAGCCAGCCCAGCTTGCCATATAGCCCCATGGTGACGACATCCAGCACCGAGGTGGGGAAGTCCCAGTCGACGCTGCCTCGCTGGGGCACATATCCGACCAGGTGACGCGCCGCTGCGTAGGATTGTCCATGAATGAGCACCGAGCCAGCCGCCCGCGGGATCAAGTTCAGCGCCGCTTTGATCAGCGTGCTCTTGCCAGCGCCGTTGGGACCGACAATCGCCATCAGCGCGCCTTGTGGCACTTCCAGATCAATATCCCAGATAGCGGGCTTCTGGTCATAGGCGACGGTCAGATCGTCGATGACGAGCGCCATTTCGCCGGAATCAGGCATGGCAATCGGCATTCCACAGCTCGTCCGGCGGCGCTGGCAGCAGGTCGGCGTGCCAGGCGGGGATGCTCACCACCGCACCCATGCACTGATAAGACTGCATGATAGTCAGGGCATTCTGTGCCAGCATGCCGATGTAAGTGCCGCCGAAGCTGTCGGGCGCGTCCATGGCATCGCCGTACAATTCGCGCAGGCCGATGCGGGCTTCGTGCCCTTGCGCGCGCAATGCCGCCACCACCGCTTCGATGGTATCGGGCGGCACGCTGCTCTCGACGAAGAGCACGGGGATATCGTGCGCCACCACAAAGTCGACCGTCTCCTGGATATCGCCGACGCCGGCTTCGTCTTCGGTGCTAAGCCCCTGGATCGCTTGCATTTGCCAGCCGAAGGCCGCGCCAAAATACTGGAAAGCATCATGCGAGGTGACCAGGTAGCGCTGCCCTTCCGCGACCGAGCGCAAACCAGCCTCTGCCCAGTCAAATAGCAGTTCAAGCTGTTCGCTGTAGGCATCGGCATTGGCTTTGTATGCGGCGGCATGGGCGGGGTCGAGCATAGCCAGGCGCTCGGCAAGTCCTTGCGCGGTCAGCTGCCAGTTGCGCGGGTCGAACCAGAAGTGCGGATCGTCCACATTCGTCAGCTCGACAGACAGGTCGAAGCCGCCGATGACGAATCCCGCCGATTTAACCGGCGCGCTGAGAGCATAGACCGAAACGCCCTGCTCGGCCAGCGCCGCGAAGACCGAGTCGAATTGCCCTTCCAGGTGCAAGCCGCTGTAGACGACCATCTGCGCCTGGTTCATGGCGGCAATGTCCGATTCGGTCGGTTGATAGAGATGCGGGTCGACGCCTGCGCCCATGAGCGGGGTGATATGCACGCCCTCGATGCCCGCGCTGAGAATATGCGCCAAGTCGGCGGCTTGCGTGGTGGTGGCGACGATATGCAGCGAGGCGTCCGCTGCCAGGCTGGGCGCGCCAAACAACAGCAAGCACAAAGCCAGCAGCCAGCGATGTTGCGACATAAAAAATGCTCCACAGTTAATTTCAGCGATACTAACTATATTTTTAGCCTGGCTTAAATATCTTGTCAAGTGCGATTGTGATCAAGTTCAGGACAATCGCATCAAACTATGCTCTCGATACGACAGCGTCGAAGTACACAAAGTCAACACAGAGATCATAGAGAGCACTGAAGTAATTCCAATAAATTAATGCAACATAATGATGAAACGTCGTAGGGGCGAGGCGCTGACTCGCCCACTTGAACAACGTCGACATTGAGGGCGAGTCGGCGCCTCGCCCCTACAGATTTAGAATTTAATCGGCGTAGCCCGTTTGTCGCACTACTTTCTTGGTCTTTCTGAGAACAAAGATAAATGCTTTCAATTTAACTTTGTGTGACTGACAAGTCGCTCACCACAACTTCCAGCGGCTTTTTTTGGGGTGGGGCGCGCCATGAGTCAGCGTGGTCAATCCACCGCCATAGGCACAGAAGAAGGGTCGCTGCTCGGCGAAGAGCGCCTCGATGCCGCGCGGTGGCTGTTGGCGATTGACCAGCTCATAGAATGCGCCCTCGCGCCGCATGACCGTCTCGGTGTGCGCTCTCGTCAAGCCTTCTCCCCAGCGCCAGCGTTCGGGAAAATAGTAATAATAGTGGGTGTAGGCAGCCGCGGTATGGATGCTGACAGCGCGTTTGTCATAAGCCCACAGGTCGATGCCGCGTTGCGATGCCATTTCCGCGATCAAAGCCAGCGCGCCCGTGGCGGAAAGCTGCCGTTGGTAACTGTGCGGCCCAGCCAGCTTGTGTTCCATCTCGACCAGGCTCCTGATGTAGCCTTCGGGGTGGATGTGCTGGTCGATTGCCCGGCGGTAGGCGGCGGCGGCGCGGTCGATATGCGCATCGTCATCCAGCAGGCAGCCAAGCGCCATCGCGATCGCAGCTGCCCAGTAGGTTTCTAGCGCATCGTCTTCAGGCAGCGACAGCGGCAGACGCGCGATTTCTGCAGCCAGCGCATCGTCTCCGCCTGGCACATCTCGCAGCATAGCCAAGGCCGACAGCACCCCCAGCGCTCGCTGATGCGCAGCAACTCGTGCAGCGTCATCGGCGGGTTCAAGCTCGCGCAGGATTTTCAGCGCAACATCGGCATCGTCTCGCTGCCCGCGCAGGAGATAACGCAGGGCGAGAATCTGCGCTTTCGCCAGTGGCTCGTTGGGTGGCGAATCCAGGATTGGCAAGGCGCTTTTGACCGGTTCGCGCTGGAGATTGTCGCGAGCCAGCTGCAAATCGGCGGTCGAGAAGAAGAGGCTGGGAGATTGGACCATCAGCGATTGGCGCTTTCAGCCGGCGGGAGCGGACGCCGCTGTCTGCGCCGCCTTTTGTTGGACATGAGCAGGGCAACAGTCGCGGCTGCCAACAACAATGCCAGCGAGAAGGTGGCTGCCGCCAACAGCACAGCGACTAGCGCATCGTCAGTCGATATTGAGATTTGGTCGTCAGCGCGTGGCTCTTCAAAAAGAGGCAAGACGCCAAGTTCAATGCGTGGCGGCGGCTCGCCCACAACCACAGTCGCAGCCCCAGAAGCACTTGTCGTGGCGGCATATTCGGCGCTGGTCAGCCGCAGACGATAATTGCCGGCCGTCAGCTGATCGAAGCAGAGCATGCCATTGATCGCAAAAGGCGAATCGACCAGCAGCTGGCTGGCGATGGTGACGCCCTGCGCATTTAGCAGATCTGCGCCGACGCCTCGGTTCAGCGCGGGCTCATCCAGATCTCGCGCGCCATTTTCGTCCCAATCGGCATAGGCGAGCAAGCAAACCTGCCCGACATCTTGAGCGTTAAGCAAAGCGCTGCAGAATAAAAGACCGGCCAGAGCGAACATGCGCAAGCCACACATCAGCGCGTCCGAACAAACAGCGCCAGTCCCAAGCCGCTGGCCATCACCAAGCCAGCCAGCGCCAAGAGCAGCAATCCGCTCAAGTTATAGAGCACGCTCTGCTCGGCAGCCGCCGGTGGCGCAGCAGTCGCTTCTGGAATAGGCGGGCCAGCGACCGGCACGGGAATCGTCTGTCGGCCTTGCCTTGCGCCGATCTCAAGGCTGATGTTGCTGCCCGCGCGCAGCTGAACTTGCAATTTCGCAGGCGTTGTCAAGCCATAGCCGGCCGGCGCGCCGACCACAAGCTGATAGCTGTTCGGCGGCAGGTCGCGCTGGCAATGTGCTTGGGATGCGCTGACGATGCGCTGCTGCTCAAGACCAGCGCCATCCAGCAGCCGGATGATGGCATTTGCCAAAGGAGCCTCGCCGGGTTCCAGCATGCCATTTTCGTTGCGGTCATCATATACAAGCAGGCAGAGTTCGGCGCGCTGATCGGACGGATCGAACTTGGGCGCAGCAGCCGGCGTCAGTGGCGCAGCAGCCAAGATTTCCGCCGCCAGACCAGCGCCAATCGCGACTGGCTCTTCTGTGCTGGCTGCGGCTGTGGGATTTGCCACGGCTCTTTGCTGGCGTTCTTCTGCCGTCAAGATCAGCAGCTGCTTGCCCACCGACAAGATATCCGGGTTGTCCAGGCTGTTGCGGCTGATCAATGCTGACACCGTGACCCCATAGAAATCGGCGATGGAAGTGAGTGTTTCGTTCACAGCCACTGTATGCACAAGATCATCGAACTCGCTGTCTTGCCCGCGCAGGGGTCCGCCGCTCGTCAGCATCAACAGGCCAATCAGACAAAAAAAGGTAGCTGGCAGCCGCTGCCAATCTGCAAGAGGAATCATAGCAGGCGCATTATATCACGGGCGCGCGCAGCCAGTAGCCATAAGCAATATGGGCTAAAATGGGTGACATGACGAAGGTGATTTATGCGCTGATTCTGAGTTTGCTGCTGCCACTGGCCAGCCAGGGGCAAGCGAGCGACCTACAGGCGGATGCGGCCGGCATCAGCCAAGAAGGCAGCATCCGCGGGCAATTGGACGATGCCAATCCGCGCGATGTCTACTTCCTGGATGGACTGCGCGGCGAAGTCATCGGCTTTGATTTGAGCGCCAGCAGCGGCGACCTGGACCCGGTGCTCAGCATCTTTGACGAGACGGGCGAGCTGGCGCTGTGGCAAGACGACGCGGCGGGCGGCTTTGGCGCGCAGACCACCCTCACTATCGCGCGCACCGGGCGCTACTTCATCATCGTCGGGCGCTTTGGATACCGGCTGGGCAGCAGCAGCGGCGAATATACCCTGCGGCTGAACCGCAAAGGCGTGCTTTCCGAACAGGGCAGCACCTTGCGCTATGGCGACTCCGTCATCGGCACGATCAGCGATAGCAACCCGGAGGTCTATTACACATTCCAGGCGCAACAAGGCGACATCCTGACCATATCCATGCTGCGCTCGTCGGGCACGCTCGATCCCTATCTGCAAGTCGTCGATGGCGAGCGCTTCGTCATCGCTCAAAATGACGACCAGACCGGCGCCGACACGCGCAACGCCCGCATCGATGCGCTGATCATCGCGCGCAGCGGCACCTACATCATCGTCGCCACGCGCTACGACAACAGCGCCGGCAGCTTCGTGTTGACGCTGGAAGAAACAGCCGACAGCGGCCGCGGCAGCACGCGCCTGGCACCCTTGTCGCTTGCCTTTGGCGAAAGCGCAACCGGTAGCCTGAACAACCAGCAATTCGCGCGCTATTACAGCTTCACGGCACAGGCGGGCGATCTGGTTACGATCGATCTGAAGCGCGGCGACAGCGGCGACCTCGATGCCTATATCACGCTGTCGGATATCGACTTCCAATCGCTGATCGAAGATGATGACAGCGGCGAGGGGCAAAATGCGCGCATCGCCGACTATCGCATCCCGGCGGACGGTCGCTATCACATCGTTGCCACGCGTTATGAAGGCGCGACTGGCGCAACCGGCGGCGAATATCGGCTGGCGCTGGAACGGCTGGACAATCCTTTCGCGGAATTGCCACCCGATACCGCCACATTGCATTATGGCACCAGCGTGACTGGCCAGATCAGCGCCGACAATCCCGAACACCTGTATGTCTTCTATGGGCGCGCTGGCGAAGTCGTGTCGATCTCCATGACGCGCGTCGATGGCAACCTGGATGCCTACTTGGAATTGCTGAACAATGCGCAGGAGGTGGTGGCGGGCAATGACGATGGCGGCAACAACCAAAATGCGCTGATCGCCAACTATTCGCTGCCGACAACCGGCATGTACACCATCCGCGCGCGGCGCTTCAGCGGCAGCGATGGCGATCCCAATACAGTCGGCGCGTATGTGCTGGTGCTGGCGGAGCGTGGGGGATAAACGCCTCATCCTCTCTCCTCATCTCAATGAGGCGCATCTCCAACGCTAGGGAGGGGAAGCATTGACTAACCGATAAGAATTGTTACACTGTAGAAGAATAGCGCATTCAGGAACGAACGATGGAAACCTACACCGTCAAAAGTGCGCAAAAAAGCCTGAACGAACTGCTTTCGGATGCGCATAAAGGCAAGACGGTCGTCATCGCCGCAGACAATGGCTGGGCGGTACAGCTCGTACCGACACCGATAAGGGCGAAAAAGCCGCGTAAAGCCGGAAGCGCCCGCGGCCAAGTATGGATGTCCGACGACTTTGATGATCCCCTGGTAGACTTCGCCGACTATATGGAATGAGTTTCCTGCTCGACACGCACGCCTTTCTTTGGTTCGTCAACGACCAAGGCTCCCTCAGCCCAACAGCGAAAGGCATCATTGAGGATCAACAGAATCTCGTCTATCTGAGCGCTGCCAACATCTGGGAGATGGCAATAAAATCCAGCCTGCGGAAGCTCGCCCTACCCGCTCCTCTTCAACAATTCGTCGAAACTCATATGGCCAGGAATGATATTGGCATTCTGCAAATTACGGCAGCGCATGCTGAGACGGTGGCCAAACTTACTTTTCCAAAATCAGGGCATCGAGATCCCTTCGACCGTATGCTTATCGCGCAAGCAATTTGCCACGACTTTACCATCATTACACGCGATTCTGCGTTAAGCGACTACCCCATCCAACGCATTTGGTAGCGCCGGGAAACTGAGCGGCGATTGTTGTAGTGTCGGTCGTCCCTGTTCAAAAAATGTCGCGTGCGCGCCGGAAGTGATTGCCACAACCGCTAGTTAAGTCCGCCGCTGCGTTGGCTTTCGCTCTCGTCATCTTGAAAAGCCAAGAGATCGTCGAGAGACATTTTGCCCGGGCGCGATTCGCCGATCGCCGCTTGCATCTCGGCATTGATCTCGCCATCTTCGCCCATGTGCCTGCGAACGCTGGCGCTGGTGGCTTCGGCATATTCAAAGTGATGCTCGGCAATATCGACGCCATCGGCCACGATGCGCAGCGTCCATTTGCCATCCAGCTCCATCTGGTCGTGCAGGGGCATGCGCGTATTGGGAGTCAGGAAGTTGCGTCCGCGCCGCAGCTGGAAGCCATCTTCGTGGATATAAACGGGCGCGCCACGCGCATCCAGAATCTCGAAGCGGATGTTGCCAACCGCCTCCATCGGCACGCGCAGTTGGACGAAAGGCTGGATGTAGTCGATATCATCGGGCAGCGACCAGGTGCGATAGACTTGCGGTTCGCTGTCGCCCCGCGTCGTGAGCAAGCCGATATCGACCGCAAGCACTTCGGTTTCGTCCGGATTCAAGCCGACGCGCATCACCGAATCGAGGGCATGCCGATAAACGCGCTGCTCGGCGCTGGCTGGCTGCTGATGAAAGATCTCGTAATCGTCTTCGTCTTCGTCTTGCTCATAGGCATAGCCATAATCATAGCGGTCGGCGACGGCGCTGCTGCTCAAGTTGCTGCTGCTGTCGTCACTGTCGAACTGGCGCACCAGAAAGAGCAAACCCAGCAGCACCAGGATGACGGGGAAGCTGTTGCCCAGCAGAGCCACCGCGCCCAGAGCCATCAGAATAAATGCGAGAAACCAAGTGTTGCGGTTGTCCGACATGCGCCTGCCTTTGTCCGTTGTCCTAGCGTCCACGCAGCGAGCGGCGTCTGGATGGGCTGGGCTGGCTGGGCTGCTGCAGCAGGTCTTTGAGCTGGGCAGTCTGTGGCTGTTCCGGTTCTTCGACGATGACGGCATCGGCCAGGTTGTGGCGGCGGCTGGGCTGTTCGTCGCCCACTTCGCCCTCGCCACTCAAGCGACGGCGGCGTTCGGTCACCGACGGCGCCAGCATCAGGTTGTGCATGCCGATAAGGCTGTTGTCGACATAAACGCGCAGGTCCCAGTCGCCATTGCCATCGACGCCGCGATTGCCCGCCAATGGCAAATGATGGTCGGCAAGCAGGCTCAGTTCGCCTTCGCGCAGGTAGGTTTTCATCTCGTGCACATATTGCTCTTCGCCCAAGTGGTTGTAGATTTCATAGCGAATCAAGGCTACGCGTTCGGCTTCTTCGGGCAAGACAAACAGCGTGATGAAAGGCCGCGCGCCATCATCGTCCTTGGAGATATTGCGCGTGCGGCGCATGGCCATGCCTTCTGCGCCCGACTGCATGGCGATCAAACCGATATCCAGCATGACGATGCCGCTGCGATTGAAGTAGCCGGCCCGCGCGGCCGCTCGCTCGGCTGCTTCCCGCGCTTGGGGGGTGATGCGCCGGCGGACAGGTGCCCGATGCAACACTTGCAGCAGAGTCTCGCGCTCGGGACCCAGCTCGATCAAGGAAGCGATCACCGCAACAGCCAAAGCGCCAATCAACGAAAGTTGCACAGCAGCCGAAACCGGCGCCGCCAGCAGCGCCAAGCCGATGATCATGGCCATCACGATCAACCAGGCTGTATTGCGTCGTTTGAGGCGAATCATGCTCAAGTGGCGTCCCATGCTGCGCCGGGCGGTTTGCACTCTATTGTAACACCAACAGCCCGCGTGTCTAACCCCGCCGCGCGACCGTCGTAGGAGTAATCTATCAGGTCAACCGCGCAGATGGTTGCGACAAAATCGCACATCCTGCCATTTTGGAGGCGAGGGGGTCACGCCTGACGATGCGTCTCGTGGGCATCCAAGCCGGCGTACTCCTCGATGTCCACCAATTCGCCATCGTCGCTCAGCGCCAGGCGGCGTTTGCGCTTGGGCAAATCAGCATCGACAAGTTCGTCTTGCATCATATCAGCTCGCATCTGCGCCAATTGGTATTGCCGCGCGACTTCGGCTTCGATCTCGGCCTCGCGTTTCTTCGCGCCTTTGCCATGTTTGTAATAGAAATCCAGAAAATGACTGAGCAGGCCAATGCCCCAGAATGCTGTGATGAAGAGCGGCCAAGGAAATCCGCCGCCCGAAGACAAATACATCTGCCACACGACCAGGTTGACGACGAAATAGGGAATGGCATGCGCGATCAAACCGATGCGCTCGTCATGCCGCTGCCCCACTTTCTTCTCGGCGATCTCGCGCGCCTCTGCCACAGAAAATTCGCCGACCTTCTGTTTCATTGCCTGTCCTTTCAACTCGTCCCGAAGCTCAAACCGAGCTCATTCAACCAGCGGCGGTAGGCGATGGCTGTCTTGTCGCTGCGCAAGTGCAGCTCGGCTTGCAAGTCCAGCGGCAGCAGCTCGGGGCGCTGCGATTCAACAATGGGCAAGTCTTGCATGGCGATCTCGTCCTGGAAGGCGCGCAGGCTGTCGTCTGTGCTGTCGGCTTGCGTCATGACCATCCACATCCACATCAGCGAGCGTACTTCGTCGATGGGCGTAACCATCAGCAGGATAGCGAATTTCTCGGCGGCTTCTTTGCGAAAATAGGCGACCAGCGGACGATAGACTTTGTAGGTATAGCTAACCCAGTTGGGAATATGCGAACCATCCGGGTTGGGCTGGAAGACGCGGATATCGCTGGCGGTGATGCCATTTTCATCGGTGATGACCTGATAATCGGGGATCTCCGGGCGCTGCTGCGTGCCCAGGATATTTTCGTGCACGAAAGGGAAGTGCGCGACATCCAGGAAGTTTTCCACCATGCGCGGTCCAGCGGCTTGGAATTCGTAGGCGCCGCACAAGATCTTTCGATAGTCGCTGTCGTGCCATTCCTCAAATTCAGGTATGTCATAGGCTGGTTCGCCCAGACAAACCCATACGAAATCGTAGGCGACAGCCGCGTGGTAAGTGAAGGCGCGCGCTTTGGCTGGCGGCGTTTGCTCGGGATGCGCCGGGATGCGCACGCAAGCCCCGCTCTCGTCATAGGTCCAGCCGTGGTAGGGGCATTGCAGGGTGTGATCGGGCAAGACCTCGCCCAGAGACAAGCGAGTACCGCGATGCAGGCACAAATCCTTCCAGGCGCGGATGCCTTCGCCAGCGCGCCAAATGACGATATCCTCGCCCAACAGACGCGCGCCAGCCAAGCCATTTTGCGCCTTGAGTTGAGACAGCGGCAGCACCGCGTGCCAGTCATTGAACAGAATTGGGTCGTTAATCATGGGCGAACCTTCAGCGATGACCTTGCTGCTGCGATTGTAGCACAGTCGCCCAGCCATCAGAACTTGCCCGTTACGCCTGCCCTGCCCGCAAAGGGCTGCGGAAATCCGCGCTTCTCGTGTACCCTTTGCGCCAAAGGGATTCGAGACGGACCAGGAGCGCGGACATGGCGGATATGGATGGCAAGGTGGCGTTGGTTACGGGCGCGGCACATGGCATCGGGCGAGCCAGCGCATTGGCTTTGGCGCGGGCGGGCGCAAGTGTCTGCGTTGCCGATATCGACGCGGCGGCTGGCGCATCGGTCGCAAACGAAATTGTCGCTGCGGGTGGACGCGCCTTTTACCAACCCTGCGATGTGCGCAGCGCAGACGACGCGCGCGCCATGGTAGCGGCGACTCTGGCGGAATACGGGCGTCTGGATGCGGCGGTCAACAACGCTGGCATCGCTGGCTCTTTCGACCATCGCTTGCACGAAGCCGCCGACGACATGCTGGATGCGGTGCTGGCGGTGAACCTGCGCGGCGTATGGAATTGTTTGAAAGCCGAGCTGGATATCATGCTGGCACAAGGTAGTGGCGCTGTCGTCAACATGGCATCAGTGGCCGGCTTGATCGGCGCGCCAAAAGCAGCAGCCTACACAGCCAGCAAGCACGCGGTGGTCGGCATCACCAAGTCGGCGGCGCTGGATTATGCGCGGGCGGGCTTGCGCATCAATGCCGTCTGCCCGGCCTATACCGATACGCGCATGGTGCAGGCGGCTGTGACGGCAGATCCGCGTATGGCTGCCATCATGTCTCGAGCCATCCCCATGGGCAGGCTGGGCACAGCGGACGAGATCGCGGCGGCGGTGCTGTGGCTTTGCTCGGACGAATCGTCATTCGTGACCGGTCATGCGCTGGTGCTGGATGGCGGGCTGGTGGCGATCTAGGTCGCATGATTTGTCAGCGCAAACCAGGCGCTTGGCTATCGAATCCGAGAGGCAACATGGTTACGCTCCTGAATCGACGGCAGCATGGATTTGATGTCGTCATTCATACCAACGAACATGGTCCACCGCACGTGCATGTCTTCCGAGGCGGGAATACACTGAAAGCA
>DAOUJB010000374.1:0-11218 GCA_034423155.1 Anaerolineae bacterium
GCGAGCGATTCGATGTGCCGCGCTATTCCACCAGCTGGAGCGCCTTGCTTGACGACTCGTCTCTGGACGCGGTGATTGTCGCGCTGCCGCATCCGCTGCATGCCGAAGCCGGCTTGGCTGTGCTGGAACGCGGACTGCACCTATTTATGCAAAAGCCGCTGTGCACGACGCTGGAAGAAGCCGACCAGCTCGTGGCCGCCAGTGAAATGCGTCCGGGCCAGATCGTCTACTGCCGCCCGTCTTTCAGCGCGGTCGTCTATGAAATGCGCCGGCAGTTGACAGCGGGCGCGATCGGCACAGTCTCTGGAGCGCTGGCACGCCACAGCCACGGCGGTCCCGAAGTCTATTATGCCGAAGTTAGCGACAGCTTCAACGAGCCGCGCATCGAAGGCGACTTTTGGTTTTACGATGCAGACAAGGCTGGCGGCGGCGCATTGATCGACATGGGAGTCTATGCCATCGCCAACATCGTCGTGCTGCTGGGCAAGGTCGAGTCGGTCACCGCCCGCATGAGCACAGTCGCCAAGCCGACAAAGCTGGAAGACACGGCAACACTCATCCTGGAAATGGCGAATGGCGCGCTGGCCACTGCCGAAACGGGCTGGTGCGATCCCGCGCGGTCATCCTACCTGCGCGTGCATGGTACAGCCGGCAAGCTGCATCAATCCGGAGACGAAATCGCCTACATCCGCCCGGGCTCGTACGAACGCGAGTGGGCAGCGCCGATCGTTGAAACAATCACAGCGCCACCCGTGGCCAACCAGCATGCCGAATGGCTGCGCTGCATAGAGCAGGGAAAACAACCGGTGCTATCCAATCTGTGGACAGCGCGGCACATCACGGAAGTAATGCTGGCGGCTGTGGCCTCGAACGAACAAGGCAGACGCATCCCTGTGCAGTCGCAGCCTAGAGCGCCGCTTCCAGCGCCGTAAACGACAGCGGCGGCAGGACCAACTGTGCCACCCCATCGGCGACCCGCGGCACAGGAATGGACCGCGTCATCACACGATTTGGGTCTTGCCAGCTGTTGTGCGCTTTGGGATCGCTGCCCGCAAGCTGATGCGCGGCGCGAAAAGCCCGGGGCGCACAATCCTGCCAGACGATCTCCAGCGGCAGCTCGTCCCGGAGCGAGCGATTGACCAGGAAGACGCTATTCGTTCCAGTCGCTGCGTCGTGGGCGGACGAGGCATCCAGCAGCGGCATATCGCCGAATTGCGCTGTTTCGTAGCGTGGCGATTCCACCAGGACATCCAATGAATTGCCCTTGGCCAGTCGGCTGAAATGCAGCAGCGGATAATAAATCGACTGTTTGAGCAGCTCATCGCCGCGAGTGAGCAGCGGGGCGATAACATTGACGATCTGGGCGAGGCAGGCGATTTTCAGCACATCGGCTTTGCGCAAGAAGACATTCAGCCAAGTAGCCACCACCAGTGCATCTTCCAGGTTGTATACTTCTTCAATCAAGTGCGGCGCTTCTGTCCAGTTGCCACGCATATCCGATAGTTCTCGCGCCTTGTACCACACATTCCATTCGTCCCAGGACAGGTAGACATCGCGCTTCGAGCGGGTCTTGGCTTTGACATAGCGCAGGACGCCAGCCAGCGCGTCGACAAATTCTTCGAGATGCGCGCTGATCGCCAAGAAGCTGGGCGTGTCATCTTTTGTATTCTCAGCGTAATAGTGCATGGAGTGATAATCGACTTGCTCCCAGCACAGCTCTAGCGCGACCCGATCCCACTCCGGATAGGTGGGCATGGCGGGTCCGGAAGAGCCGCAGAGCACCAGCGAAATCGAGTCGTCGTGCAGGCGCATCAGCTTGGCGGCCTCGCGGGCTTTCTTGCCATAGTCGACGGCGTTTAGATGCCCGATCTGCCAGGGACCATCCATCTCGTTGCCCAGGCACCAATATGTCACGCCATAGGGATCGGGATTGCCATTGGCGGCGCGCTTGTCGGCGTATTGGCTGCCGGTCGGCGCATTGCAATATTCAACCAGGTTGGCGGCATCCTGGATTGTGCCCGTGCCCATATTGACGCCCAACATCGGCTCTGTGCCGATCTCGCGGCAGAAGCCCAGGAATTCGTCCGTGCCAAACTGGTTGGTCTCGATCGACTGCCAAGCCAGCTCGCGCCGCCGCGGACGCTGCGCTCTTGGACCGATGCCATCTTCCCAATGGTAGCCACTTAGGAAGTTGCCGCCCGGATAGCGCATGGAGCGAAAGTTCAATTCTCGCAGCGCCGCCAGCACATCGCGCCGCAAGCCGTTTTCGTCGGCCTGCGCCGAAGCGGGGTCGTAGATGCCTTGGTAGATGCACCGGCCCATATGCTCGGCGAAGCCACTGAAGAGCAGGGGCGAAATCGGACTGATGATGCGCTTGCTGTCGATATGAATGCGGGCGGTTTCTGCTTGGCTCATTGCTGAAATTCCTCCTACCAATGTAGCAACTAACGAGTCGGCGCGTTTATTTGCATTACGGGCTGCTTTCACTCGCCACGGCTGATATCCAGGATAGAAGCGCGCCAGATATCGCGGTTGTACTCGGCGATCGTGCGGTCGGATGAAAAGAAGCCCGAGCGGGCGGCATTCAAGATGGACATGGTCGTCCAGCGCTCTTGGTCCGCGAAAGCCGCCGCCACTTGTCGCTGGCAGTCGATATAGCTGGCGAAGTCGGCGCAGAGCATGTATTCATCGTGATGCAGCAGCGAATTGACAATCGGCTGGAAGAGCCCGGTATCGCCATGCGAGAACACGCCACCGGCGATCCAGTCGATGGCGGCGCGCAGATCGGCATTGGTCTCATAGATGCCGCGCGGGTCATAGCCAGCTTGACGAACCGCCTGGACTTCTTCCGTGGTCATGCCGAAGAGGAAGAAGTTGTCCGCGCCGACTCGCTCGCGGATTTCGATATTTGCGCCGTCCAGCGTGCCGATCGTCAATGCGCCATTGAGCGCGAACTTCATGTTGCCCGTGCCCGATGCTTCTTTGCCAGCCAGCGAAATCTGCTCGGATAGGTCGGCCGCTGGGTAAACAAGCTGCCCGCAGGTCACATTGAAATTGGGGATGAAGACGACGCGCAGCCGTGTTGAACAGATCGGATCGCGATTGACGACATCCGCCACGGAATTGATCAGCTTGATGATCAGCTTTGCCATGTGATAGCCGGGCGCGGCTTTGGCTCCAAACACAAAGGTGGTCGGCGGGATTGCGGCAGCGGCATCGCTCTTCAGCTGCTGATACAAATGGATAATGTGCAGTGTTTTCAGCAGCTGCCGTTTGTATTCGTGCAAGCGTTTGACCATCACATCGAACATGGAGTCCAGGTCGACCGTCAAGCCGAGCAGCCCGTCGATCATGTCCGCCAGTTCGGCTTTGTTGGCGCGTTTGATCGCCTGCCAGTCCGCGCGAAATTGCGGGTCATCGACAAAAGTTTCCAGCTGCGCCAGTTCTTCGAGCTTGCTCAGCCAGCCCGCGCCGATACGCTCGGTGATTAGCTCGGCCAACTGCGGATTCGCCAGCTTCATGAAGCGGCGCGGTGTCACGCCATTGGTCTTGTTGCCGAACTTGTGCGGATACATGGCGGCGAAATCGGGGAAGACCCGCGATTGCAGCAAATCCGATTGCAATTGGGCGACGCCGTTCACGCTGTAGCTGCCCACGCAAGCCAGGTGGGCCATGCGCACCTGTTTTTCTGCGCCTTCTTCGATGATGGATAAGCGCTGCACCCGCCCCATATCGTTGGGGAAAGCCATGCGCACATCATCCAAGAAGCGATGGTTGATTTCGTAGATGATCTCCAGATGCCGCGGCAGGCAATGCTCCATCAACGAGGTCGGCCATTTCTCCAAAGCCTCGGGCAAGAGCGTATGCTGGGTGGCGGCGAAGGTGCGCGTGGTGATGCTCCAGGCGCGTTCCCATTCCAGCAGGTACTCATCCACCAGCAGGCGCATGAATTCGGCGATGGCGATGACGGGATGCGAGTCGTTTAGGTGAATGACCGCCACATTGGGCAACACTTCCCAGTCGGCATTCAAGATTTTGAAGCGCTTGACGATGTTGTTCAGAGAGCAGGCCACGAAGAAGTATTGCTGCTTCAGGCGCAATTCCTTGCCCTGTGGCGTGTTGTCGTTGGGGTAGAGCACTTTGCTGACATTTTCGCTGCTGGTCTTCTGCTCGACAGCGCGCGAATAATCGCCGACATCAAAGAGCTGCAAGTCGAATTCTCGTGTGGCGCGCGCGCTCCACAGCCGCAGCATGTTGACGGTCTTGGTCTTGTAGCCCGGCACCAGGGTGTGATACGGCTGTCCCATGATGGTCTGCGCGGGCTGCCAGCGGACACGGTACTTGCCATCGCTGTCGGTGTAGCTCTCCGTATAGCCGCCGAAGCCAACCTCGACCATGTCGTCGGGCTGCGGGAATTCCCAGGGATTGCCGTAATACAGCCATTCGTCCGGACTTTCCACTTGCCAACCATCGCGGAAGGATTGACGAAATATGCCATATTCATAGCGGATGCCATAGCCGACCGCCGGGATATTCAGCGTCGCCAACGAGTCCATAAAACAAGCCGAGAGCCGCCCCAAGCCGCCATTGCCCAAGCCCGGCTCGATATCCAGCGCGATCAGCTCGTCGAGGTCGATGGTGTGTTGGCGCATCGTCTCGCGCGCCAGTTGGTCGGTTTCTGTATAGTGCAGATTCTTCTCCAACTGCGCGCCTAGCAAATATTCCGCCGACAGGTAATAGACGAACTTGGGATTCTGGCGGAAATAGCAGTCTACATTCTGCTGCCAGTAATACATCATGTAATCGCGTACTGTGATCGAAAGCGCCGTATACAGGTCGCGCGCGGTGGCCGTGTAAATGGCTTGTCCGCGCGTGTAATACAAATTGTCTCGGAAGGCTTGGGCAAAAGCTTCTTGCGTGAGCGTCACACTGGAAATGTTCTCGAAGTTCGAAATCATCATGCCTCCATGGTTGCGTGCCGAGTGGCGCACCGACCAAATCTTTCCCATTGCGCAGGCTACATTGTACACTTGACCTGCGCACATGATAAATGCGCGGACGGCATTGCGCCACTTGCGCCATCCATCTTCGCTTTTTCATTGCGGGACGAGGTGGTCGAGACGCAGACGAGACAGGAAGCCTCATGAAGCGTCCCAATATCCTCATATTCTACACCGATCAGCAGCGCTGGGATGCTCTGGGCGCTGCTGGCAACATCGAGATCAAGACGCCGCACCTCGATGGGCTGGCGGCGCGCGGCTGCCTGTTCTCGCATCATTTCGTGCAAAATCCCGTCTGCATGCCCAGCCGCATCAGCATGCTTTCGGGTCGGTATCCATCGACCCTGGGCATCACGCACATGGGCGTGCCTGTCCCGGAGGAAATAATCACTTTGCCGTACATTCTTGCGCAGTACGGCTATCGCAGCGCCAATATCGGAAAGCTGCACTTTCTGCCCCATGCCAACCGCGATCACCGTCTGCCGCACCCATCTTACGGATTCGATCACCTCGAGATCGCCGATGAGCCTGGCGTGTACGAAGATGCCTATCGCGCCTGGGTGCGCCGGCAAGCGCCCGAGCAAATGGACGGCATCAGCGCGGGCATTCCCCCGTCCGCGCGCATCTGGCAGCAGACCTTGGGCATTGATGATGGCATCGTGCATCGCGGCGATCCACAAGGTCGGCACGACTTTGACCGCGGCATCCCTTTCGCCGCCGCCGACCACCTGACGCACAGCGCATTCGTCGGCGAACAAACAGCCGAGTTCATCAAAGCGGCTGGCGCACAGCCTTTCTTGTGCATCGCGGGCTTCTATTCGCCGCACGCGCCCTGGATCGCGCCGCAAAAATACCTCGACCTATACGATGCCGAGTCGCTTTCCCTGCCGTCGTTTCCGCCCCATATCGACAGTCAGCGACCCCGCGACGAAAATGTGCCATTTTCCGATGCGCAACTGCGGCGGGCGAAGCAAGGCTATTACGCCATGATCAGCGAAATGGATCAATATGTCGGGCGCATCCTGGACGCGCTGGATGCGAGCGGCGCGCGTGACAACACCATCATCGTTTTCACTTCCGATCACGGCGAATGGCTGGGCGATCACCTGCGCTATGGCAAGGGCTATCCCGCCGATGACGCCGTCAGCCGCGTGCCGCTGATCATGGTTGCGCCCGGCGGACGGGAATCGCAGGTGCGCGACGAAATCGTGGAAGCGGTGGACATTGCGCCGACGCTGCTGGAACTGGCTGGCATCCAGATTCCGCCTTTTCTACAAGGAGAGAGTCTCGCGCCGCTGTTGGCTGGGGATGCGCATAGAGTCAAAGCCTCGGCGCTCACCGAAGGCGCGGGCTGGAAGAGCCTGCGCAGCGAGAACTATCGCTATTTGGCGCATGCCGATGGACGCGAGAGCTTGTGGGACCTGCGCGAAGACCCAAGCGCCTATCACGATGTGGCGGGCAACGCCGACTATCAGACCGCTCTGGCCGAGTGTCGGCATCTGATGCTGACCCGTCTGCTGGCGATGGAACGACCCTTGCCGCGCGCCTGGACTTATTGATTTGCCGCTATGGGCTTATGCGAAAGGATAGTCCACAGCGGCGAAGTCGGCGATCCGGCTCCACAGGTTCTCCACCGCGCTGATATCGTCCGCATCCAGACTGAGCTTCTGAGGATCGCGCGCGAATGGCGAATTCAGCACGCCGCGCCGCCACAACACGAACTTGTGCAAAGAGACGCCGTAGACCATGGCGTAATTCAATAGGGGCAAGAGCTGGAAGTGGATGCGCTCGGCTTCGGCAATTTCGCCCGCGCGATAAAGATCGAAAACCTTCACTTGCACATCGACGAATCCGCCGGCTGGCATATTCCCGCATGCGCCGCGCCGCAGTTCGTCAATCAGGTAGATGCCATTGACGCCGCCGAAGACTCCCTGACAATGCCCGGCGTCCAGCGCGATGATCTCGCTGATATGCTGCAAGATCGGCACAGTCTCTTCTTTGATGTATTGGATGCCAGCTTCCAGCGCCAGCAGTTCGCACAATTCGCTGGGCGACAGTGGCGAACCAATGGGCGCAGGCGCATTCTGAATGATCAGCGGGCGATCGAATTTTGCCAACTGCCGATAATAGTCACGGACTGCGGATTTGCTGGCTTTGCGCAGGTAGGGCGGCATGGCCATCAGCGCTGCAACGCCGCATTTAGACGCGTGACAGGCGAATTCTTGTGCCGCGCGCAGAGTCAAGCCTTGCACGCCGGCCACCAGCGGGATGCGCCCGGCTGTTTCTCTGGCTGCGAAGGCGACCAGCTCGCGGCGTTCGGCATCACTGAGCGTGAAGAATTCGCTGGCCAGCGCCGGCACCACCAGCCCATGCACGCCGACCGCGGCGCAAAATTCAATCTGCCGAGCCAAGCTGTCCCAGTCGATATCCCCTTGATCGGTGAAAGGCGTCTGCAAGATCTGATAAATGCCCGCCAGCATCGGTTTCGCGTCCATGTTGCCTCTTCGTTGCGCGTGGTTTGTCCGCCGCCTACACTATAGTCTGCGCCACGCGGTCGCGCTACTTGCCAAGTGTTTTTTACGAGAATGGGGAAACAGCCAATGCGCATCACGCATGTCGAAGCCATCCCGGTCCGCATCAAACGCGAAGAAGCCTACCTGGGCGCTGTGCCAAAAGACGCCGACGAGCGAGCTTATTTCTTGCGCCCGCCTTATCGCGCGCTCTATTCTCGCTACCTCGAAACAGCTTTCGTCAAAATCAGCACCGATGAAGGCGCATTCGGTTGGGGAGAAGCGCTGGCGCCGGTCGCCCCAGAAGTCGTCTGCGTCATCATCGAGCAGTTGCTCGCGCCGGCGCTGCTGAATCGCGATCCGCTGGACGGCAATGTGCTGTGGAATGTGATGTATGACCTGATGCGCGAGCGTGGATACTATGGCGGCTTCATGCTCGATGCCATCAGCGCTTGCGATACGGCCTTGTGGGATCTGCGCGGGAAATTGCTGGGGCAGCCTGTGTACAAGCTGCTGGGCGGCGCATTTCGCGAGCAAGTGCCTTGCTATGTTTCGGGATTGCCCCGTCCGACTCCCGCAGAACGGGTCGAGCTGGCGCTACAACATGTGGACAAGGGCTTCAACGCTTTCAAGCTGGCGGCTGGACACGGCGTGCGGGCGGATGCAGCCAGCGTCAAAGCCTTGCGCGATGCCTTGGGCGACGAGGCGACTCTGCTGCTGGACGCGCACTGGGTCTATGCGCTGGATGACGCGGTGCAACTGGGGCATGAGCTTGCCGGGCTGGGCGTCGGTTTCTTTGAAGCGCCCATTAACCCCGAAGATGTCGAGTCGCATGCGCAGTTGGCGGCCGCGGTGGCTGTGCCGATCGCGCATGGCGAAACCGAACGCACGCGCTATCAATTCCGCCCCTGGCTGGTACAAGACGCCGCGCAAATCTTGCAGCCGGATGTCGGGCGCGCCGGCATCAGCGAAGTTGTCAAAATCGCCAGCATGGCCGAGGCTTTCAACTCGCTGGTCGCGCCGCACCTGAGCGTCGGTTTGGGCATCTGCATCGCCGCGACCATCCAGGCCGCAGCCGCTATTCCCAATTTGTACCTGCTGGAGTATCAGCCGCCGGTCTTTGCAGCCGCCAACATGCTGCTGGAAGCCCCATTAGAATGCGCAGTGGGATTCTATACAATTCCCGATTCGCCGGGCTTGGGCGTGGCGCTGGACGAGGCGAAAGTCCGCGAATTGCAGGCCTAACTTCCCCCAGTTTCGACGGGGGAGTGAGGGGGGTCAGCCCGGGACGAGCGGGGCTTTTGGACGCACGATTTGCAGGCGCTCTGGTGTCAACCGGGCTGCCAATTCATCGGAAACGCGGTAGCCGTGGCGGAAGTTGCCCCAGCTGGGTCCATAGCGAAAGACGATGATGCGCCGGTCGCCGGGATTAACGCGCTTGGCTGACCCATGCGCCAGGCAATCCACAAACAGAATGGCATCGCCGGCTTGCATGCGCACCTCCACCGCGCCCTCGACCTGATCGACATACGGCTGCTCGCTGTGCATTTGGTGCTTGTGCGCATCAGGATGCGCGAAGTTGGATTTGTGACTGCCGGGGATGATCATGGTCCCGCCATCGCCCGCGCCAATATCGGTCAGCGCCATCAGCACATTGATCTGCCCGCAGTGGAAGCCGCCGTTGTAATAGCGGTATTGCGTGCGTTTGGTGCCTTCGTGCCCGCCGCTGTGCAAGCCGATCGCCTGCCCAGGCCCGCGTATGCTGGCGAAGCACTCGTCAATGAAGAGCGGTCCGTGATTGTAGTCGAATGTGCCTGCGCCGCCGACGAACTCCTTGACCTTGTCGATCCAGGCTGGATGGTCGATGAGCCGCTCGAAAGCCGCGCCGCCCTCGTAGATCTGCTGCAGGTTCAGCCCTTCGTCATCGCCATAGGTATGCCCGTGCACATAGCCATTCCACTCGCCCGGCGACATGGGCAGCAGCGCGTCGATGCCAGCGTTCAGCTCGCGCACCTCGCCAGTTGAAAGCGCGCCTTGCAGCAGCAGATAGCCGCGCAGGTCGAAGAAATACTTCTCGCGTTCGCTGACCATATTCACTCTCCGTCACGCATAGCACTGCAGGCCAAAGATGGCGGCCGGCGCTTCGCCCTGCATCTCCAGCACTTCGACTCGCAGCTGGTCGGTTTCGACCGGCTCGTCAAAGCGAATCTGGTTGATGGTCTGGTGATTGTCCGTGACTTCCGCGAAGACCCGGCCATTGCCGTCGCCCAGCCGATAATGCTTGACCGTGAAAGGCATGACCGCCTCGGGGTGTCCGCGCAGGCTGGTCTCCATGGCGTGGTCGAAGTCGCTATCAAACATGAGCGTCGCCTGGCTGATGCGCTGCGGGTATGTCCAGTGGATATCCAGCTTGGGTGCGGGATCGTCTGGTTCCGCCACCCAGGCATTAATCGCCGCTGTGGGGCGCGCCAAGCCATTGCCGATATTCTGCGCGTCGAAGCCATTGATAGGCTGCGAGAAAGCCATGGCGATATTGTGCCCGGCCGGGCGACGAGGCGGCGTCCAAAACTCAAAGGCCTCCACGCCGATATCGTGTTGGGGCTGCTGTGACCGCCAGTACTGCAAAGCCAGCAAGCCCGTAATGCGCTGGTCGCTCAGATGCAGCTGCACCAGCGGGTTCGCCATCACGCACACAAAAGCATAACGCGAATCGTCAATCAATTGCGCGAAATCCAGTTCCACCGCTTGATTCTCTCCGGCCGCCAGATCGATTTGCAGGCTCTTCAGCGTGATATCGGGCGTGTAATTGTCGCGCCGCGAACTGATGCGCAGCTGCACATCCAGGCTTGTGGCTTCGTCCGCGTCCACCCAGATGGTCATGCCCGGCACCCGCCCGCGCTGCAAAGGCAACATCTGCGCGTAAGGGCGCTGCAGCCGGTGGCGCGATCCATCGTCCGGGAGCTTTTCCAGGCAGAGCTTGCTGGAGGCGCGGATGGTCGCCGTCTTGACCAGATCCTCGGCGTCTTCGAGCTTGAATTGCGGGATAAATTGGCCCACGCGCTGCAAATCGCGCTGCAGCAATTCGATGCGCCCGGGCTGGGCGATATCCCGTGGCAGCAGACCGTGCTGGATGCAATGCGCTGCCGCCATGCCCACCGACTGCGCTGCCGAAGCCAGGGTCAGCATCACGCGCGTCGACCCAAAAGCCACATGCGATGCGCTCATGATGCGGCCGGCGATGAACAAGTTGCGGATATTCTTGCTGTATTGCGTGCGGTAGGGCACTTGATACACGCCCTTGGCATGCCATTGATCGCAGCCCGGTCGCTCGCTAAAGACGCCATCAGCCGGATGCAGGTCGATCGACCAGCCGCCAAATGAAATCGCGTCATAATGATGCCGCTGCTCAATGATGTCCTGCTGGATCATCATGGTATCGCCTTCAAAACGCCGACTTTCCCGCTTGCCAGGGATCTGCCCGACCCATTCCAGAGTCAGCGTCTCGGCATCGGGGAACTCGCCCGAATTCTTGATGTAATTCCAAACGCCATAGACGACTTTCCACAGCTGCCATTTGATGGTTTCGGTCTCGTGAACGGTGTCGAGCCGTCCGCCATATTCGATCCACCACAGCCGACAGCCATCGGTGGCGGTGTTGAAGCTGCGGAAGCGCGGGATCTGCGTGATGTCTTCCAGCGCATAACTGGG
>DAOUJB010000375.1:0-2386 GCA_034423155.1 Anaerolineae bacterium
GTTTGGGCATCCCGCTGCTGCTGGGCGCGGACCAAGAAGGCACCTGGTCGGTCATGACCGCCGAAAGCGCCATGGGACCGGGCAATATGGCGCTGGGCGCGACAAACGACCCCGAAAGCGCCTATCGCATGTACGCCACCATCGCCCGCGAACTCATGGCGGTGGGCTTGAATGTCGTGCTGGGTCCCGCGGCTGACTGCAACTCCAACCCGCACAACTCCATCATCGGCATGCGCTCTTTCGGCGAGCAGCCAGCTTTGGTCGCAGCAATGACGGCGGCAGGCGTGCGCGGCGCGCAGGACAATGGCTGCGTGGCCACGCTCAAGCACTTCCCCGGACACGGCGATACCCGCCTGGACAGCCACCGCGGCCTGCCCACCGTCAACCGCACGCGCGATGAACTGCTGCGCATCGATCTGGCGCCATTCGCAGCCGGCATCAACGCTGGCGCGAAAATCGTCATGACCTCACACATCATCTTCAGCGCGCTCGATCCCGCCCGACCAGCCACGCTTTCGCCGATTATCCTGAACGACCTGCTGCGCGGCGAGCTGGGCTTTGCTGGGCTGGTCGTCAGCGATAGCATGAATATGCACTCCATGCGCCGCAACTACAGTCCCGAAGCTGCCGTCATCCAGGGCTTCCAGGCCGGCGTCGACCTGATGATGCTGGCAGAAGAGCATTACGACCACGATGCCAGCCAGTATCTGGAAAATCAGCGCGCTTTGATCCGCGCCGTCATCGCCGCTGTGCAGGATGGTCGCATCGCCATGTCGCGGGTTGACGAGGCGGTCGGGCGCATCTTGCGGCTGAAGAACGAAGCGGGATTCTCGACTGATCCGCTGCCCGAAACGACTCTCGTCGGCTGCGACCAACATCGCGCAACAGAACGCGAAATCGCCGGGCGCGCCATCAGCATCATCCGCGACCGCCACAGCCTGCTGCTTCTTGATTCGTCCGCGCCCATCACGCTGGTCAACACGACCAAACGCAGCGCCTATGCTGTGCTGACGAAGACGCGCGGCATCGGACCGAATCAAGCCAGGCCTGCATTTGATGTCTTCGCCGCGGCCATGCGCGAGTCATGCGAAGACTTTTCCCTCATCAACGCCGAAGATTTCACTGAAAGCGACTTGCCAGCCCAGGGCGTCATCATCGCCGTTACCGAAAATTATACGCTGCCGGGCATGGATTTCGACCGTTCGCGGCAGGCGGACATCGTGCGCGCGTTGCATGACACCGCTGGCGAGCGGCTGCTGGTCTTGGCGCTGTGCGAACCCTATGAATTGGCGGATTTTCCGGAAATCAATGGCTATGTCTGCGCATTCAGTTTTCGCCCTTGCGCGGCGCTGGCGGCGGCGGATTTCTTGCTGGGGCGCGCGCAGGCAACAGGCAGGACGCCGGTCAGCGTGCCGGGCACGGAGCTACGCGCATAGTCGCACCGGCACAGCGCAACTTGTCGGCTGGGCGCGACTGATTTACCATAAGCGCGCATCTGACCGCCCATGTTGCTGGACTGTCCCGTGACCGAAGTCGAGGTCAAACCGGCCCGCCGCGCTCGCCTGCGCGCCCTGCTATTCCTGCTGTTGACCCTGTTGATCGCCGTCGCGCTGATCGTCGCCATGACCTGGTTCGTCGTGGGCAGCGCACCGCGTTCCCAGCCGCTCGCTGTGGCTGAAGGCGTCCTTGTGCGCGAGTTTGCGACTCTGCCAAGCGATGAAGCCTACCCGGCCGCCCTGGCCTTGGCGCAAGACGGCACGCTGTATACGGGCAGTTACAAAACCGGCGTGCTCTGGGCGATCGACCCGGCTGGCGCAGTCCGCGAGATTCTCCGGGCGGACGAACGCATTGGCTCGGTCAGCGGGCTGGACGCAGCGGACGGCGCGCTCTACATCCTCGACCGCATCACGCCGCTGGATGCGCAAGGGGCTGTCGTCTGGCGCTATGCAGATGGCAATCTGGAGACGCTGGCGCATATCCCGCCCGGTCGTGTTGGCGGGGTCATGCTGCCCGATGACATCGCAGTCGACCGCGATGGCAACATCTACATCAGCGACCGCGATCCGCCGCGCGTCTGGCGTGCTAGCGCCGATGGCAGCGATATGCGCGTCTTCTGGCAGCCGAATCATGCCGACACAGCGCCAACCGGCCTGGCATACGACCATACGACACACGCCCTGCTGATCACCGACAGCGCCAACGATGCCATCTTGCGCGTGCCTGTCGATGCGCCGCACGAGAGCGTGTCTCTCTTCGCCGACGCCAACGACAGCGGCTATGGATTCGATGGCATTGATGTCGCTCCGGATGGCGAGGTCTATCTTGCGCTGCTGGGCTGGAATCGGGCGGCGCGTCTGCAAAATGGCGAGCTGGAGATGCTGGCGCG
>DAOUJB010000376.1:0-4023 GCA_034423155.1 Anaerolineae bacterium
TTTTGGGAGAATCGGGAGTGCATGGGAGTCGAACCCACCATCGCCTGCTCTGCGCAGCCGACCACCGATTTTGAAGACCGGGGCATCCACCGGGACACATCCACTCCCCCGCCGCGCAGTATAGCGTCCGCCCGCCTTCCCCGCTATCATGCGTCTGCAAAACAGCCCAAACAAAGGACAGCCCATGCCCGCCTATCTCATCGTCCGCGCCACCGTGCACGATATGGCGCAATATCGGCAGTACATGCAGCATACGCCCGCTATCCTAAAAAAATACGGCGGAGAATTCCTCATCCGCGGCGGCGACAAGCTCGTGCTGGAAGGACCCGACTCGCCCGAGCGCATCGTCATCATCCGCTTCCCCAGCCTGCAAGCCGCCCATGATATGTACAACTCGCCGGAATATCAGGCCGCCATCAAGCTGCGTAGCCAGGCCGCCGAAGCCTCGTTTGTGCTGATGGAAGGCAGCGCGTGAAACTCGTCCTCTTCGATATTGATGGCACGCTGCTGATCAGCCGGGGCATCGGACGCGAAGCCAAACGCCGCGCCATGACCGAGCGCTTCGGCACCATCGGCGACCTGGACAATCACGATTTCGGCGGGCAGACCGACTGGGGCATATTGGCCGCTTTGCTCGCGCCACATGGCTACAGCAGCGCCGATATCGGCAGCGAGATATTGAACTACCAGGCGTCTATGGCTCGCCACATGAACGATATCCGCGAGCAGTTCGCGGCAGATGCCCTGCCCGGCGCATTTGAACTGCTGGAGACATTGCAGGCGCGCGCGGATGTGCTGCTGGGCATCGTCAGCGGCAACACGGGGAAGACAGCGCAGATCAAGCTGGAGATGGCTGGCTTCGACCCAGCGCATTTTCCGGTTGGCGCTTATGGACACGAATCGCCCCTGCGCGAAGACTTGACGCGTCTGGCCCGGCAGCGCGCCCAGCAGCATGCCCAGCAAACATTCGCCCCGCGCGATATCTTCGTCATCGGCGATACGCCCGCTGATATCCAGGCGGCCCGCGCGATAGATGCCGTGGCGGTCGCTGTGGAGACGGGATATGCCCCGCGCCAGTCGCTGGTCGATTGCCAGCCCGATTTTTTGCTGGGGGACCTACGCGAGTTCATGGCAGCTGTCTGGCCGTGATGCGTTACCCTTGGTCCGCGCATCGAATCCGTAGGGGCGAGCCATTGGGTCGCCCGTCATCATATCCGAAATACGGGCGAGTCAGCGCCTTGTCCCTACGTCTTTCCTCAGTGCCCTCCGTGTCTCTGTGGCAGATTCTTTGACTCCGCCCCGCGGCGCGAGTAGCCTGTAGATAAACGGATCAGCCCATGCAGATCCGCACGCCCAAAAAATATCGTGGCGTCCAGCGGCGCAGCATCATCAGCTGTCGGCGGCTCTTTGCCTATTTGCTGCTGTTGCTATTGATCGCGACCGGCGCAGCCATTTATCTCAATCGCCAGGTCGCCGCGCCCATCATTCAAGATGCTGTCAGCCAGCTCATCGCCGAGATTGAGAAGCGGGCCGCCACCATGTCTGCGCCCGCGCCAACCGCCACGCCCGACCCGCGCAACAGCTTGATCGAAGCGAGCAATTATTGGCAGCAAGGCGCATTGAGCCGGGCCACCGATCTCTACCTGGAAATCGCGCCGTCAACGCCCAACACAGTCGAAATCTTCCGCCGCATCGCCATTGGTCTGATCAACGCCAGCCGCTATGCCGAAGCCAGCCAGCAAGCCGCCCGCGCCATCAATGCCGACCCCTTTGACGCCGATGCCTGGGCGATCCAAGCCTGGGCGCTCGATTGGCAAAACAAACCCGCCGAAGCCCTGGCTTATGCCCTGCACGCTCTGGAGCTCGACCCCCAGAACAGCCGTGCCAGCGCCTACCTGGCTGAAATCTATCACAGCCTGGACCAAAGTCAGCGCGCCGAAAATCTGCTGGACGAGTTGCTCGCGCAAGACCCGCAAAGCGCCGAAGCCTATCGCGCGCGCGGACTGGTCAAATGGGACAGCGACTATGCCGCCGCTTTAGCCGATTTCGAAGCTGCCTACGAGCTGGCCAGCCACATGAACCTGGTCGCCGTGGATATCGCCACGATCGAGAAAGACCTGCGCGATTATGAAGCGGCGCTGGAAATCTTGCAGCAGACACTGGAAGCCGACCCCCGCAATCCCCGCGCCCTTTTTCGCCTGGGTGAGATCCAGATCAGCCGCGATGGCAACTTCACGCAAGCCAAACTGACTCTGCAAGACTGCATAGACTTCAACCCCAGTTATTTTCATTGTCATTACATGCTAGGACGCGCCAACGAACGCCTGGGCGAAACATCCGCCGCCGCCGCCAACTTCGCCACGGCAATCGAGTTGGGCAGCCAAGAACCGCGCCATCATTATTGGGCGGGCTGGTCGCAGATTCTGCTCGGCAATTGCGCGCGCGCCTTGGACTATCTGGAGCCGGGTTTGCAGCTGGCAAGAGACATCAGCCACCAGCAACTCATCGCCGATATCAGCGCGGTCATCCCCGAGTGCGACCCGAGCTTCGTGCCCGGCAGTTGATTGGCTAGCTGTCTAGGCTGAAGTAACACAGGCTGTCGCGCATATCCGAGACGCGATCCATCTCCAAGACCATCAGCGGCTTCTGCGGCAGCGCGCGCAACATGGGCAGCAGCGCCTCAAAATCCAGCACGCCTTCTGCCCAATCAAATCCGTGATGTTCGTCTATTACGCCGTTGTTGTTGTTCATGTGCAGCTCGATGATCCAGGGTGCCAGCGTCTCCAGCCAATCGCCAAAGCGCACATTGGCATCGGAAAACAAGTGCGCGTGCCCGATATCGATGCAAGCTTTCAAGTAGGGATGCTCCAACTCGGCGAGCAGGTTGCCGATGATGGCGGGATCAAATTCCCACATATTTTCGATGGCGACCAGCACATCATAAGCTTTGGCATAATCGCCCAGCGAACCCCAAAAATCGACATTGCGCTGATGCCAGCCTTGGCGATAAGCCGCGTTGTGCAGCAAGCCGATGTAATTGGCATGAAAGACCACTTGATCCGCGCCCAGTCCGCTGGCGATGCGGATGACATGTTCATAGCGCCCATAGGTGACCATATTGATGCGCTCGTCAGGGCTGCCCGAAACGACATCCATGAAAGGACCATGCAAGGACAGCCGCCCCGGCAAATCTGTCAGCGCCAGCCGATATTCTTTTTGCAGCTTTCGCCAGTCGCCGTCCAAGATCGCGGGCAACGAAAATGCCATCAGCTCAATGCCCAGGCCGCGCTCGCCAGCCAGCGCCACGCATTCGTGAAAATTGTCGATGCCGGCGCTTAGCGATACCGAGTCGCGCATAGGAAACTCCGGATTTGCCGACCTGGCGCGGGCAGAAACTCCCGTCGTAATCTGCCCTAATTTTACACTGATTTGCCTTCACGCGGCAATTACTGGCTGACAATGCGACCATCTCGCTCGCGTCTATCCCGATGCGGGCTTGCCTGGTTCAATCCTTTGCAGCATGCGGCAACTGGTTTACCATGCCGCCTATGGAAAGCTCACGCATTTTGGTGATTTTGCCGGCGCTGGACGAAGGCCGCAGCATCGGCGCGACATTGCGTGGCATCCACGAGCAGCTTCCGCAAGCCGACACACTGGTGATCGACGATGGCTCGCGCGATGACACAGCTGCTGCGGCCAGTGCGGCTGGCGCGGCCGTGCTGCGTCTGCCCTACAATGTCGGCATCGGCGCGGCTGTGCAGGCCGGCTTTCAATTCGCCGCGCGGCATGGCTATACAATTGTCCTGCGCAACGATGGCGATGGGCAGCATGTGCCGCAAAACAACCCGCGTCTGCTGGCGGCGCTGGGGGCGGGCACAGCCGATATCGTGATTGGCTCGCGATTCGTGGGCGCGGGCGATTATGGCACGCCACGGCTGCGGCGGCTGGGCAGCGCGATTCTGGCGCGTCTGCTTTCGGCGATCATCCGCCAGCGCATCACCGACCCGACTTCCGGCTGCGCGG
>DAOUJB010000377.1:0-10666 GCA_034423155.1 Anaerolineae bacterium
TCGCGGACGCCTGAGCGAGCGGCATGGCTTGCGCGTGCTCATCCCAGACGAAGCCGGCTGCGAATCCGTGCATGGCATCATCTACGACGAGCTGGTGCGCGGCGAGATCCGCGCTGAGTCGCGGCGCGAATATCAGCGCGTTATCGAGCAGCTGGCGGCGGCTGGCGCGCAGGCGGTCATCCTGGGTTGCACCGAGATCAGCCTGCTGATCAAACCGCCGGACTCCCCCCTGCCCACCTTCGACAGCACGGAACTGCATGCGCTGGCGGCGCTGGACTGGGCGCTGGCCTAGCCCTTTGATTTTGCCAGGCGCTGTTGGTAGAGTCGCTGGGCAAGAGTCACAGCGGCAGTGAGGCTACAAAATGGCGGAAAACAGCAAACAAGCGAGGGACTTGCATCCAGCGACAGAAGACGCGGACAACCCGTCAAGTATCACGCTGGCGGACAAGCTCGATATCCAGTTCATGCCCGAATCGGGCGAACGCACCATGTCGATGGCGGGTTTTAATCCACGCTACCGCGACTTCGTGGATTATATCATCGGCATCACCCACGAAATTTGGGAAGAAAAGGGCATCGGCAAGCTCTACGACTATTATGCCAACACGATACATTTTCACACAGCCAGCGGCACGCTGTATGGACGCGAAGCCGTCTTCGCCAGCACGATCGAAGCCATGGCCGCCTACCCCGACCGGCGGTTGTATGGGCATGAGGTGATCTGGGGCGGCGATGACCAGGTTGGGTTGTATTCCTCGCATCGCTTGATGCACGAAGGCACGAACCGCGGCTGGTCGAATTATGGTCCGCCCACGGGCAAGCGCGTCAACTATCTCGCCATCGCCGATTGCTTCTGCAAGCGCAACATGGTCGTCGAGGAATGGGTCGTGCGCGATGAATTGAGCAAGGTGATCCAGCTAGGTTTGGATCCTGTCGCCACAGCCAAAGAGATGGCTGCGCGAGCGCGTGATGAAGCCGCCTTTTCGGCGAATATCGTTGGCGATATCGAGCGTGGCATCGGGCAGCTGCCGCCAGCCGAGTGGGTTTCGCGCCCCAGCGAGGCCTTCGATCCCGAAGATTTCATCGGGCAGATGTTTCACGAAATCTGGAATTGGCGCTTGCTGAACAAGGCGCGCGAATTCTATCACGAGAACTTCGCTTTCGAGGGTCCCGCCGGGCGCGCGTTCCTGGGCATCAACGACTTTCACAACTATGTGCTGTCGCTGCTTTCGCCCTTCCCCGATCTCGCCATCAGCACCGATCATTTTTGTTTTGTTGGCGATGCAGAGTCGGGCTGGCGGGTGGCGACGCGCTGGACGCTACGCGGCACGCATACGGGTTATGGCCGCTATGGCGAACCGACCGGCAATCCCGTGCGCTTGCTGGGCATCACGCATCATCTGATCCAGGATGGGCTGATCGCCAACGAGTGGACGGTCTTTGACGAATTCGCCCTGTTGCAGCAGATTTATGCCTAGCGCCAACCCTGCAGAAAGACGATTGAGCGTGTCCCAGACCGACGATAAATACTTCACCGCATCGTTTCAATACACTCCGATCGACCAGGCGCACAACATCGCCAACAAACGGCGCGTTATCGCCATCCAACAGGCGCTGGCCGAACAGCCAATCGCAAGCCTGCCGGATATCGCGCGGGAAACTTACGCCGCCGATGTCGCGCTGCATGTTACGCACCCTATCAATGAGCTGCGTGGCGTCGCGGCGGGCTTGTCGGCGCTGTGGCTGCCTTTGCGAAAAGCGCTGCCCGATATGGAACGGCGCGATTTCTTTGTGGCGGGTGGACGCTACCGCGATGGCGACATGGTGGCTTGCATGGGCGAATATGTCGGCACATTCGACCACGACTGGCTGGGCATCCCGGCCACGCGCGGCGTCGTCCAGTTGCGTTTCTGCGAAGCGCACAACCTGCACAACGACAAGATCGCGACCAGCTATATCTTCCTGGATGCCCTGGACTTGATGCGGCAGGCTGGTTTCTGGCCGATCGCGCCCAGCCTGGGCAAAGAGATGGCTTGGCTGCCGCCACGCACGCTGGATGGAATTGTCTTGTCGCCACAAGACGAAGACCGCTCGCGGCGGACAATCGAAACGATCTTGCGCATGCACGCGGCGCTGGGCTATTACAGCGGTCAGCCGCCGACTCGCTCCGTCCTGGATGAGATGGAACAGGTCAAACACTGGCATCGCAACTTCATGTGGTACGGACCAGCTGGCATCGGCACGACGCGCCGCTTGAGAGGCTTCGAAGATTATCACCAGATTCCTTTTTTGGTGGCATTCCCCGATCGCGCTGGCAGCGAGCAGGGGCACTTCATCCGCATCGGCGACGGCAATTTCGCGGTTACGGGCGGCTGGGGTTATCTGCGGGCGACGCACACCGGCGGCGGTCTCTTCGGCGTGCCAGCCACGGGCAAACGGATACAAATGCGCGTCATGGACTTTTATCGCTGCGACGACGAAACCATCGTCGAGAATTGGGTGCCCATCGATGTGCCGCATATCTTGCTGCAGATGGGCGTGGATGTATTCGGGCGCATGCGGCATCAATTCCGACAGCATGGCGCTCTTTCGGCGGGGGAGTGGCTGGTCGGCGACTGAGGGACAGAGGAGACGGCATGAGCGAATCAGTGCATAACACAAACAAACAACGCTTCGGAGATTTGCGCGCGGCGCTCTATGACATCGACGCCAGCCGGCTGCCCGCGCAACTGGGCGATATCTTCGCGGCTGATTGCGCTGTGCATTTGGCGAATCCGCTGGAGAAAATGACCGGTCCCGCCCAGCTCTACGAAGAGGCTTATGCGCCGCTGCTGCAGGCTGTGCCCGATTTGGAACGGCGCGACTTCATCGTCATGGCGGGCGAAAGCAACGGGCAGAACTGGGTCGGCTGCTGCGGGCATTATATGGGCGTCTTCGAGCGCGCTTGGCTGGGCATCCCGCCGACACAGCACCTGATGGCGATGCGCTATCACGAATTCTTCCGCCTGCAAGACGGGCAGATCGTCGAAATGCAAGCGCTGTGGGATATCCCGCAGGTGATGATGCAAGCCGGCGCCTGGGCGATGTCACCAAGCCTGGCTGTCGAGTGGGTCGTGCCCGGACCCGCCAGCAATGACGGCCTTGTCGCAAGTCCGCGCAACGCAGCGGAATCCGCCGCCAGCCGGCAATGGGTGCTGGACATGCTGATCGCGCTCAAGCGCAACGAAGAGAGCGTCGAAGCCATGCAGCTGGACAAGTATTGGCATCCGCAGATGATGTGGTATGGACCGGCGGGCATCGGCTCGATGCGGCGCATCAGCGGCTTCCGCAACTGGCATCAGATCCCTTTTTTGAAAGCCATGCCCGACCGCGACGCCTTCACCGACGGACGCAGCGTCTTCTTCGCGGACAAGGCCTATGTCGGCTTCACGGCCTTCCCCGGCATGCAAATGACCATCAGCGGCGATGGCTGGCTGGGCATCGCGGCCTCGGGGCAGCAGATCACCATGCGCAGCCTCGACTTCTGGCGCATGGAAAACGGGCGCATTCGCGAAAACTGGGTGTTAGTCGACCTGCTGGATGTGTATGCGCAACTGGGCGTGGATGTCTTCGACCGCATGCGCGAGCTGACTGTGGCGCGGCACGGGTTCTAAAACCCCTCCCCCAGCCCCTCCCCGTCAGGACGGAGAGGGTAGCCAAAGCCTGCTATAACCCCTCCCCCAGCCCCTCCCCGTCGGGACGGAGAGGGTAGCCAAAGCCTGTCTTAGCGCGGGGACTGCGGGTCGCGCATGGGCAGTTGCTCGACCGGGATATCAGCCAGACGCGGATTCGCCATATCGCGTGCCGAGAGCTGCGGGCTGGTCAAACCCCAGTCGATATCGGCTTGCGGGTCGTCCCAGGCGACGCCAAATTCGTCCGCGCCATCATAATAATTGTTGACGATATAAAGCAGCGTGCAGTCGCTGAGAGCGGCGAATCCGTGCGCCACGCCTTCGGGGATGAAGACGCCCACGGGGTCAGCGCCGTCTATGTCAATGGTCGCGGACATCCCGAAGCTCGGCGAGTTGCGGCGCAGGTCAAAAAGCCCGACGCGGATGCGCCCGCTGGTTACGCACCAGTAATCGACTTGTTTGAAGTGATAATGCAATCCGCGCAAGACGCCGGCTTGGCTGTCGCTGCGGTTGCTCTGCAGGCGCGCCCAACTGACCTGCGGAAACCACTCGCTGCGAAAGGTCTCCATGAAGCGGCCGCGCGCATCGGCTACGGGCGTAAACGACACCGTCATCAGATCGTGGATGACCGGGTGAGGACGAGCGGGGTTGAGAGGCATGGCGAAGTCCTCGGGCGCTTAATCGCAGCACATTAGCACAAATTAGGGACAGTGCGCAAGTTGCCAATATGCGCGGGAGCAGGCTGATGCCGACAGGCTAAAACAGGCTGGCAATCGTGGCGGATAGCGACCATAATGCCGACACGAAGCAACAACAGGAGCGCAACTATGGCAATCGCGGTGATGGCGGTGATTATCGCCCTGAATATCCTGCTGCTGCTGGTGGTCATGCGCATCGGCACGCGCGAAGAGCATGCGAGCGAAGTCGCGCCGACCGATTCTGCCGCCGTGCTGGCTTGGCGAGCGCGCGCCCAAAGCAGCCACAGCTCCGCCGAATCCAGCGAAGCCTGATCCCCATCCATGCGCGTTGGGCTGTTGACCGCCGAGTTGAACCGCGCGAACGGCTGGGCGACTTATAGCTCCAATCTGGTCGAGGGCTTGGGGTCGCTGGATATCGAGACAGTCGTCGCCAGCGCCCGCAACAGCCCGCCCACCGACATCCAAACGCGGACTCTGCTGCCAACCCTGACTCCGCCTGACAATCACAGCCTGGCGCGTTCCTTGCGCTTGCTGCCGCGCTTGCGGACGATATTCCGCGACTGCGACATCATCCACGCGACAGCTGAACCCTATGCGATTTTGGCGGCCGCGCTGGCGGGGGAACGTCCGCTTTTCGTCACCGCTCATGGCAGCTATGTCAACCTGCCGCGCCTGCGCCGTTTTCCCGTAGGAGCGCTGTATCGGCGCGCCCTGCAGCGAGCGCAATTGATTTGCGTCAGCCGGCATACAGCAAAAGTGGCGGAAGAATTGCTGCCCGGCGTCACAACAGCCGTCATCAACAACGGCGTGGCTGCCGCGCGATTTGCAAGCGCCGCACCAGAAATCGACAAGCGAGCGCCAACAGTGCTGACCGCTGGCGGGATCAAGCCGCGCAAAGGCACGGTACAACTGGTCGAGGCGATGGCGGTGGTGCGGGAATCGCTGCCAGAGGCGCAATGCGTGATCCTGGGCGATCCTGGCGAAAGCAGCGACTATACGACTCGCGTGCGGCGGCGAATCGGCGAGTTGGGCTTGGGCGACGCTGTGCAAATAGCAGGTTTCGTAGACGAGGCGATCATGCGCGGCTGGCTGGCGGCGGCGGATGTGGTGGCGCTGCCGGCGATCAACGATGGCATGTTCTTCGAAGGTTTTGGGCTGGTGCTGCTGGAAGCTGGCGCGGCGGGCACAGCCGTGGTCGGCACGGATAACTGCGGCGTGGCGGATGCCATCATCGACGGCGAAACCGGTTTGGTCGTCTCGCAAGCCAATGTAGCGAACGAACTGCCGCGGGCTTTGATTCGCGTGCTGGGCGATGCGGATTATGCGGCACAGCTTGGCGCGGCGGGACGGCGATACGCGCAGACACAGACCTGGCGGGCGGTCGCCGAGCAGGTGAGCGAGCTGTATCGAGCGGCGTTAGGCTGAACGCACTCCATCGGCATACAAAAAGAAGCTGTCGGTGGCTTGCACTTGGATGTCAAAGCCATGCTCGCGCAGAGTCGCCGTCAGCGCTTGCGGCTCGTAATAGATCTTGACGATTTCGTATTGTCGCCCGTCTTTGAGCTGGCGCTGCTGACGGTCCGCGCCCAGCGATTCGGTGCCCGTGCGCGGATTGGCTCGATCTGGCTCGCGCGAATCCACGATGAACAAGCGACCGCCGGGTTTCAGCGCGGTATGCACCGACTGCAGAAAAGGCGACAGCTTGTCAGCCGGCACATGCGAAAGCCAAAAGCCAAAGAAGACCATGTCGTATTGCCGCTGCGGCTGCCACTGGAACAAATCGCAGAGCTCATATTCGACAGTGCCGGCGGCCAGTTTGGCGCGGTTGATGGCGATCATCTCCGGCGATGCGTCCAGCGCAGTGACTCGCTCGCCCAGTTGCGCCAGTTCCTGCGTCCAGATGCCTGTGCCCGGCGCCAGCTCCAGGATGCGCTCGCAGCGCGTCCCGCTGTGCAGTTGGCGGCGCACGATCTCCACTTCTCGCTGCCATTGCTTGGTGTGAGCAGGCCCGCGGTCATAGCGTCCAGTGCGATAGAACCACTCGTCATATTCGGGCGCACGGGCGCGGTAATACTCGATTTGATTCTGCAAGCGTGTGGTCATGGCTGGGATTCCTTTCCATCGGATACTGTAGGGGCGGCTTATCAAGTCGCCCGTTTGAATCGCACCGACCAATGCGGGCGATATGGTATATCGCCCCTACCTGGAAACCGATGCGGCAGGATTAAACTCTACATCGTACGGGTTGGATCGCGCGGGGATTGCCCGTCCGGATCATTGAGTTGCGTGCCGGGCGGCGCGGGCACATCACCCTGCAGCAGCGGATCGTCCGTCTCGCGCATCCAGCGGTCGAGTCGGGCGCGCATGTTCGCTAGCACATCCGCATAATCGGCGTCATCAATGAGATTATTTCGTTCGACCGGATCCAGCAGCGTGTCATAGAGTTGTTCGGGTGCCGGCGCGCGTTCGGCGAATCCATTGGCGACCAGTTCACTCTTGGCGAAGCCGTCATCAATATTGCTCAGCACCGGTCCTTGGCGGTCGTCATAGCGGCGGATGTATTTGTAGCGGTTTGTGCGCACAGCCCGTTTGGGTTCATAAGCGGCGTGAAAGGTGACTTCGGCGAAGAGCTCAGCGCGGATCGAGTCGGTCTCGCCACGCAGCAGCGGCAGCATGGAATGGCCTTGCAGCCAGGCTGGCGCTTCAATATCCAGCAGGTCGCAGATGGTCGGGAAGAGGTCGATATGGCTGATCATGGCGTCGATGACGCGTCCGCCGGCGAAGAGCCCCGCCCCTTGCATAATCAGCGATACGCCGATGCCGTGGTCGGTCAAATTGCACTTCATGCCGGGGAAAGCCAGTCCGTGGTCGGTCGTATAAATGACCAGGGTATTTTCGCGCAGCCCGCTTTCGTCCAGCGCGCGCAGCACCTGCCCGATCTTGTCGTCGAGGATCTGCGCCATGGCGATGAAATTGGCCATATCCTGGCGTCCAGCCGGCGTATCAGGCAATGGCGTCGGCGGCAGCACATATGCCGGCTCGACATCGTGTTCCAACGGGAATTCGCGGTGCGTCTCGAAAAAACCAACAGTCAGCCAAAAGGGCGTCTCTGGCGCATCGCGCAGGAAGTCGACGGCGGCGGTATGGGCTTGGGCGTGCTTGTCCGTCAGCACCTGATCATACCCGACTTCAGCCGCGGCCTTGGGACGGGCGGAGGGATTGACATGCTGGATGCCGGCCAGCGCCGATGTATAGCCCGCGCCTTTCAGCGTATGGATGATGTGCTGGCGGAAATCTCCTAGTTGAAAGCCGCGATTCGCCAAGCCCAACATGCCAGCGCTGTGCGGCGATTGCCCGGTGAGCAAGGCGGCGCGGCTGGGCGAGCAGGTGGGCGCGGCGCAATAGGCGCGTCTGAAGAGGACGCCAGCTTCCGCCAGGCTTTGCAAGTTGGGCGTGGGCACAGCGTGGCCATAGGGGCTGATGTAGCGGCCCGTATCGTGCGAATGGATGTAGAGGATGTTTGGTCGCGGCATGGCGCTCTGGTTTGCCTATGCAGACATCCAGTCCTCTTTACCTTGGAAGGGCATGTGCGTTGCCGCGTCAAAGGTCGGGCGAGCCGCATATTGGTTGTCGTTGCCGCTGGGCAGGCCTCGCACCAGGATGGCTCGGTCGCTTTCGCGCTTTACCCGCGTCGAAGTCGGGATGTAGCGCAGAGTCAGCCCGATGCGCCAAGCATCCGATGTGTTGCTGTCGCTGCCGTGGATGATTTGCGGATTGTGTACCGAGACATCGCCCGGCTGCAGTTCCAGGTCGACCACATGCGAGTCGTCGATTTGCGAAGGATGAATGCCCGACGCGAGCACATTTTTGCCATCGGGCACATCGACCATCTCGCGGCGCGATAGCAGGCGGTTGTTTTGCGTGCCCGGCAAGACGCGCAAGCAGCCATTTTCACGGGTTGACGCGGTCGCCGCCAGCCAGATGGTTGTCACCTCCATGGGCTCCAGGGGCCAATAGCTTCCGTCTTGATGCCACAGCACTTTCTGGCCGTGTTTTGGTGGCTTGGCGATATAATGCGCCGCCCACATGGCGATATTGGGACCCAAGAATTCTTCCACAATATCGACCAGCCGGGGGTCGCCCACCAGCCGATGCATGAATGGGTCGCTGACCAACATGTCATGGCCGAACTTCTCTGGTCGGACGCCGGGATTGCGCTCGGCGAGCCAATGCACATGCTCGGCGGTCTCTCTGGCTAGATCGGCATCGATGGCGTTGCGCACGATGACATAGCCATTCTCGTCGTATTCCTGGCGCAGTCCTCTATTCATGATTGCCTCGCATTTGGCTTATTCAAGTGGTGCCTAGTTTTAGCAATCCGCGGGCAAATGTCAAGCGATTGCGGTGCATCAGGCGCGATCGACATCGCCCTTCTGTTTGCGCGGCGGCTGCTGGGGTTTCAGGTGTAGCGTGACGCCGCCGAAGACGGGCGCGCAGAGGTTGTAGATGACGACCGTGAGCGCGGTGGAGATGCCGCCTGCGACTGCGCCCAGCAATGCCATCTGCGCGAGCAAGGGAGCGAGCACATCGGGCGGCACAATGACATCCCAGAACTGGAACAGGTTGTTGAGCAGCAACAGCAGCCCCACAGGCAGCGCCGCCGCCAATGCCGAGACAACCGCGGCGATTTTGACTGTCGATGCGAATCCGATGCGGGTGATGGTGTGGGTCATGGCATTCCCTCTGTGCCTAAGCGAAACCAAGAAAGTCATACAAATTTTTACCACCGAGTACACCGAGTATTTTGAGTACACAGAGGCAAAGGCAAAAGCGAATCGAGCTAGAATCTGGCTACTAAGTACATGAGATTCTGCATGAGGTATACAGATGAGCCGGTCTTTCTGACTTCCAGCATACCCTAAAAGAATTCTCGGTGCACTCTCTCAACTCGGTGTACTCGGTGGCCCAGTTTTTTTCATCACTTTCTTAACTTTGCTTCTGTGCCTCTGTGTCAAATTGCGTATGGACTTGCTTGTTGAATTCTTGTTTCTACCCCAACACCTGCGCGGCTCGGTCGATGTTGCCGACGCTGTAGTATTTCGCATCGGGATGATGCGTGAAGAGGGCGGCAGTGCTTTGCTCGGGCAGCCACTGCCAGCTCTCGGTCAGCCCCATGCCCAGTTCTGTTTCCAGTTGCGGCAGCAGGCGCAGCACGATCTCGTGGTCGCGCAGTTCGGGACAAGCGGGATAACCCCAGCTGTAGCGTTTGCCTTGCCCGGCCGCGATGCCCAGCTGCCCTTGCACGAGCCGCGTCAGGTAGTTGGCGGTGGCTTCGGCCGCTTGCACAGCCAGCCCATGGAAAAAGTAGGCTTCGCTGTATTCGTCAGCCGCTTGCATACGGTCAAATTCGCGCGTGGCTGCCTCGCCCACGGTCACCGCTTGCAAGGCGACCACATCGACTTTTCCGCCATCGACAGGCGCGAAGTAATCGCTGATGCACAGGAACTCGCCGGCGGGCTGCCGTGGAAAGCGAAAACGAGCCGCTTCTTGCAAATCGCCGCTGGCTTCAAATCGGGCGGCATCCCAGATGATGAGATCGTCGCCGGCGCTGTTGGCGGGCAAGAAGGCATAAACCGCTTGTGGTCGCAGCGTGCGGCGGCGCTGGGCAGCGCGTGACATGCGCCCCAGCCGCGCTTCGAATTCGGCTTGCAGCTGCTGCCATTCCGCACCTTGTTTGTTCTTTGCGCCCCAGGACAAGCGATACAGCTCGGGCTTATGCAGATGCTGCAAGACGATGGGCAGCGGCATTTCATGCACGACGCGGGCACCCCAAAAAGGCGGCGTGGGGATCTGCGCGGCCGGGGCGACTGTTTTGTGGCTGCCACTGCAGCTGGCGCGACGGCGGCGGGGCGCGCGATTCACTTCGGCATAGGCTTGGCTGAAGACCTCGTCCAGGAATTGGTCGTGGCGCGCGGCATCCAGCAGTTGGTCGACCACCGCCAGCCCTTCGAAAGCATCGCGGCAATAAAAGACGCCGGCTTCGTACGGTTCGCCGCCATCATCGAGGAACAGGATGCGCGAGCCAAAACGCCGATTGATAGCGGCCCCGCCCACCAGAACCGGTATGTGCAAGCCACGCCGCGCCAATTCGTTGACGATGAGGGGCATTTGCCGCGAAGTGCTGACCAGCAGCGCCGACAAGCCGATGGCATCCGCGCCATATTCCAGCGCTTTTTCGATGATGGTGTTGGCGGGCACCTGCTTGCCCAGGTCGTGCACGGTGTAGCCGTTGTTGCT
>DAOUJB010000378.1:0-2902 GCA_034423155.1 Anaerolineae bacterium
GGTCAAAATCGTCAAACTGCTCAAAATAGTCGAGGCATAAATCGCGCCCAGCGCCGTGACGACGAAGGCTTTGCCAATGGTTCGGAATGCCTTGCCCAGCCCGTTGCGTCGCCCTTCGCCGCTGGCACTGGCCTGATAATGAAAACTGTAAAGGGCGGTCAATGTGCCTAGCAGCACCAGCAGCGACTCGAGCACAGTACCGATTTCGGCATCCAACGCGGGCAGGCGAGCGGTCGCAGTCAGCAAAGGCAGCAGCGTGCCTCGCAGCGCGCCCGCGACGCCGACAGCCGCCGCTATCACCACAACGACAGCCAGAATGCTATTGGTCAGCCAGTTCAGACTCGTGATCGGTCTCAACAGCAGCAACCCCGCGAATAGCAGCGCCGTAGCGAAAATCCACAAGTCGGCTTGACTGCCCAGCGCTGTCCAACTGGTGGCGGTATTTTGCACATCGCGCCAGAAGGGCAGCAGCAAACTTTCGTAGCCGACAATCAGTGCGAATGCCGCGCTCGTGCCGATGAAGATATAGACAGCGATGCGATACAAGTGGCGTATCAAGGGCAGATCGCCCAGCAAATAGCTGAACACCATGAGCGTGAGCACAAAGCTGATTAGCGCGAGGGTATTTTCTGCCATCCGCTTCCGCCCCCTCAGCCGCGCCGGACCATTGCGCCGATCGCCGCGAACAGGTTGCCCAGCACGATCGCCAGCACAGCCGCCAGCGTGCCCATCGTCAAAGCTTGCAAGCGCTGCGCTTCTCCACCGCGTTCTCGTAGCTGGATGATCGCGCCCAGCGCAGAGCCTGTATCTGGATTCGCTTGCGAGAACCGGGGCTCGATATTGCCATAGCGGCGCGGATAGAAGCGGCTCATCACCGACCGCTCGCGGGTATTGCTCGCCGAATCATCGCTGTTGGACGCAGATTCTGGCACGAGGCCTTCGCTCACGACGATAGCGGATATCCAGCCTTCCCAGCCGTTTGCCATCAAGATCTTGTACCAGCTGGAATCGGCGTTGGTATCCAGCACTTCAAAGGTATCGCCCGTGTATGCAAGTCCCAGAGTGGCTTGGGCGGTGGAGGGACCGACGCGGATATTGACCGGCGACTGGGGCGATGTCACTTCCACGATGCGGATCATCGCGGTGGTGGCCGTGGGCGCGGGCGTGTTCGTAGGCGGTGGCGTTGGCGTATTGGTCGGGCGGGGCGTGTCGGTTGGCAGCGGCGTCAGGCTGGGCGCGGCTTCAACCGTGCTTGTCGCGCCAAGTTGTCCATCCGCCGGCGCTGTAGGCTGCGCGCTCGGATTGGTGACGCCCGCTGGTGTTGCTTCAATTAGTACATCGGGATCGTAGACTTGTGGCTGGGCATCCACGCCGAAGGAGGCATCCAGCATTGCGCCGTAGGTATAGGCCCCGCGCAGGCCAACGACCAGCCCAGCAAAGCGGTCAATATCTTGCACATAGGCGCGCGTCAACGGCTCGGCAGCCAAGCTGGTAGCGGCATACAGGCGCGCATCACCAGCCTCGGGCAGCGCTTGCTCGACCCAGTTGCGCACATCATCGGCGCTGTCGGCAACCAGCAGCAAGAGTTCCATATCGGCTAGCGAACGGATAGGCAAGCTGGTGGACGCGTCGGGCTGGGACCTGCGCACGATATCGGCAAAGTTCTCGCTCAATTCGCGAATGCCCAGTCCGCCACCTGGCAAGTATTGCAGCAACATAAAATCACGACCGTTTATGAGACGCAACCCAGCTTGCGCAGCGCGGGCACGGATGTCGTTGATGATGTTTTGCACATGCACGAAGGCGATTGGATTGCTGGTGGCCAAGACTGCTCTGCCGCCGCGCGCGAAAATATGCCGCAGCGTCAGATCGGTCAGCGCATCCAGCTCGGCGGCAGCCCCCAAGCCATATTCCACAGCGACCAGTACATAGTCGTCAGTCGCGATGCCGTCCAGCGCGGCATAGAAGGCTGCGGCTTGCGGATCGTCCTCTGCGAATTCGTCCGCTGGCAAAGCGCCCGGCGCATAATCCGACGAGACAAAAGGCAGCGCGACAAATAGCAGAAGCAGCGCCGATGTCAGCAGGCGCGGAATGCTCAGCAATGACCGCGCAGCCCTGCGAACAAGTCCGCGTTTGGCGGGCGTCGCATCCGATTGTCTGCCAACGATCTCCGTCAATAGGTCGACTTGGGCCTGCTGTCCCTGCGACAGAGCGACGGCGCTGATGACGCCGCCCGGCTTCTCCTGCAATACTGGCGAGGTCAGCGCTTGGTCTACATCATATAGCTCTTGCCATTCCTCTTTGCGTTCGATCCCCAAGGAGCGTTCCCGCAGCACCCGCAAGCGTTGGTCCAGTTCGGTCAAAGGGCGCTCGCTCTGCCCCCCCAAGAGGTCGGTTGCGCTGGGCTGGTCGGCTGGTAGCGAGGCGAGCCTTCGGCGGCGCAATCGTGGCAAGAAGCGGCGCAAACCCCGGCGCGGACTGGCAGATTCGTTCGCGCTTGCTTGGATCGCATCAGGTTGCATCTCAGACAAGCCATAGTAATTTAGGTCGCTTGCGCTGGGCTGGTCGGCTGGTTGCGAGGCGAGCCTTCGGCGGTGCAATCGTGGCAAGAAGCGGCGCAAACCCCGGCGCGGACTGGCAGATTCGTTCGCATTTGCTTGGCTCGCAGCGGGCTGCGGCTCTTCCAGCCAGCTGTAATCGTCGTTCATCAGCTAGCCCCGAACCGAACGGTCTTGCCCCAGCAGCGCGCGTACGCCGACCACGATGCTGCCCAGGGCGATGCCCAGCAAAATCGCTCGCGCGCCGACCTGCACCGGGATGCGCATCAACCAGTCGCTGAATGCGGCAACAGGCGCGAGCTCGGGCAATGGCAAGCTGCCCAGCAGAACCACGACCACAACCA
>DAOUJB010000379.1:0-1814 GCA_034423155.1 Anaerolineae bacterium
ATCCGCTCGCCCGATGCCTCGTCAAAGTACTTGATGGCATCGTAATGCACAGCAAATTCGTACTCGCTGTCAATGTCCAACGAGACGCGGACATTCGAGGGCACTTTCGCCAGCGTCAGCTCGTTTTCATGCCCGCCGACAAAACCATACACCAGCCGATCCGAGCCCAGGTATTCGACTCGTTTGACGAAATACTGGAAGCTCACTGAGTTGTCTGGGTTGTCTTGCAGCGTCTTGGGCAAGAAGTGCTCGGGACGAAAGCCGAAGCGGTAGCCCTCTGCGCGTAAGAGGTTCATGCTGGGCGAGCCGAGGAAGGTGGCGACAAATTCGTTGGCGGGCTCGTCATAGATGCGCTGGGGCGTGCCGATCTGCTGGATTTTGCCATTCTCCATGACAACGATGCGGTCGCCCAAGCCCATCGCCTCGATCTGGTCGTGCGTGACGAAGACGGCGGTGATATCGGACGAGCGCTGGAAGTCCTTCAGTTCATCGCGGGCGTTGGCGCGCAGCTTGGCATCCAGGTTGCTCAGCGGCTCATCCAGCAACAGCACAGCCGGCTGCGTCACCATGGCGCGGGCGATGGCGACTCGCTGGCGCTGCCCTCCGCTCAGCTGGCGGGGGCGTCTGTCGAGCAGTTCGTCGATCTCCAGCAGCTTCGCGATATTTTCGACCTTGCTGCGCATGGTGGCTTTGTCGAACTTTTTCTCGCGGCGCTGTGCCTTCAGCGGAAAGGCGATGTTGTTATAGACATTCATGTGCGGGTAGAGGGCGTAACTTTGGAATACCATAGAAACGCCCCGTTTGCGCGGCGGCAGCTCGGTCACATCCGCGCCATCAATGTGGATGCTGCCAGCTGTCGGCTTTTCCAATCCCGCGATCATGCGCATCAGCGTCGTCTTGCCACAGCCCGACGGACCCAAGATGACCAAAAACTCGCCCTGCTGGATTGACAAGTCGACGCCATCCACCGCGTGCACGGCGTCGAAGTATTTTCTCAGTCCGCTGATTTGCACGACAGACATTGTTGATCCAAGATTGAAGTAGTGTGGGCGATACAAGTATCGCCCCTACAAATGCTATCGAGCGCGATGTTTCAACTTCCCCCCGACCCGACGGGGGACCGAGGGGGTTAGCCTACATATCCCCGCCGCCGACGAGACCCCGAGCGCGCCACTCATCGAAGATTTCTTCAACGCGTTCGTGCGCCTCGGCCACCGCGTCTTCTGCGGATTGCTCACCCAGCGCCACTTTCGCGACCATGTTGGGGATGATGCTTTCGGCGAAGACCTGGCTGATGGCCGGGTTGGTGACGCCGGGGAAACCCAGATGCACCGACCAGTCGTTGACTGTCTTCAGCACCTCGAACTTGTTGGGTGGCTCGCTGCCCCAGGGATCGGCTTCCAGCCAGCCGTCCAGTTCGGGCACGGTGCTGGCCAAGCAGGGGAAGTTATACAGCTCGCTGTGATAGGTGACATCGCTGTAATTGGCGGTGTGGTCGAGGATGAACTGCTTGGCGGCCGCCAGCTCGTCGCCTTCGACATATTTGGGGATGACATAAATCTGCCAGACATGCGATGACGCATAGGCGCCGGCTGGTCCGGCCAGAGCCGGGGTGAAGCCGATATTCGCGGCGGCGGCTGCGTCGATCTTCTGCAAACTGCGGTAGGCCGAGTTTGAATTGAGGATGTAGCTCAGCTCACCAGCGATCAGACCCTGGTTGTTGCTGGCGGCTGTCCAGCCAAAGACTTCATCGGTCATCGCTTCGTTTTGCAGCTGCGCCAGATACTTGACGGCGGCGATCGTCTCATCGCTGT
>DAOUJB010000380.1:0-1709 GCA_034423155.1 Anaerolineae bacterium
GCGCTGATCACGCCCGACTTGTACATTATTGGCGGCGGCGTCAGCAAGCGCTATGCGAACTTCTTCCCGCATATCAAATGCAAAACGCCGATCGTGCCCGCCCAACTGCGCAACCGGGCCGGCATCATCGGCGCCGCCATCGCCGCAGCCGAACTGAACTAGAGCTATTTGTCTTCTCGAGGCTGGAAGACGCCCCATTGGCGGTTGTGATATAGCAGCGGCAGCTTGTCGTCTGTCCAGCCGCCTTCGACCACCTTGCCCAAAATCATGGAATTCTCGCCGACATCAATATGCTGCTCCAGCGTGCACGAGAGCCAAGCCATCGAAGCGCCGATGATGGGATCGCCCAGCGCGCTGGTTTCGCAGTCCAAGCCATCGAAGCGATTCTCGCGCAGGTGATCGTAATAACCGGCGAAGCGCTTGCCCATCTCCAACTGCTGGTCGGACAAGATGCTGATCGCGAAGTGCTTTTCGCGCAACAGGTAGGCCGCGATATCCAGCCGATTGGCGATATTCAGCACGACCAGCGGCGGCTGCATGCTCACGCTGGCGAATGAATTGACCGTGATCGCCTGCCAGTCCTTGCGCGATGCCACGCTGACCACCGTGATGCCCGCCGTCCAGCACGCAAGGATATTCTTGAAACTCTGACCATCAACCTGGCTCATGCCGCCTCCTTGTTTCAGCCAGCATTGTACAGCCCAGCCGCCAGAATGCCAGCGGCCATGCCAAGACAAATGCTCCGATTATCCTCAGCATGCCCACTATGCCCTTTGCGCCTGGTGTGGTTTAATCGCACCCGCAGACAACCCGCAGAAAGCGCGCCTATGACAACAGACCTGCCCGTCTTCCGCAAGGTCAAGCACAGCTATGCAGCCGGCATCGCCAACAATGTGCTGTCCAGCCCGCGCGGCGCGGCTATGCTGCGGCTGATCGAATTTGAAGACCATCACTTCCGCGCGATATTCGACCAAAAGTACTTTCAATTGCAAGACGGCAAGACTGCGCCCAGCAAGTCGCAGTGGAGCACGCTGAAGAAGAAGTTCAAGCGGCGCAATCGCTCGATCTTTGTCTTTCGCGCGCATGGCGAGCTGCCCTGCAAGCAAGTTTCACGCGCCGACAAGGGACGAACCTGCCTGTTCCTGGATTTTGGATTTATGCTGGACTAAAACGCGCCTGTGCCTATTGGCGGAAATCAACAAAGCGGTAACCCACGCCGCGCTCGGTGATGATGTACTGCGGGTTCGAAGGGTCGGCTTCGATCTTCTCGCGCAGGTAATTGACATACAGCCGCACATAATGCGCTTCATCGCGGTATTCATAACCCCAGACCTTTTGCAGAATCTGGTCGTGCGGCACAGTCCAGCCGGCGTTGCGGATTAGGTGATAGAGCAGGCGATATTCGGTCGGGCGCAGCTTGACAGGCTCGCCAGCCACGATGACCTCGCGGCGGTTGAAATCGATGCTGAGCCGATCGTCGATGCGCAAGACGGCCTGGTCGGTGGTCGGTTTCTCCAGCCGGCGGAAGATGGCTTTGATGCGGCTGGTCAGCTCGCGCGTGCCAAAGGGCTTGGTGATATAGTCGTCCGCGCCCAACTCCAGCCCGGTTACCTTGTCGCTTTCTTCGCCCTTTGCCGTCAGCATGATGACGGGGATATCGCTGAATTCGCGCAGCATGCGCAGGGTCTCGAAGCCGTCCAGCTCGGGCA
>DAOUJB010000381.1:0-1733 GCA_034423155.1 Anaerolineae bacterium
GCACAGCCAACCATGCACATTCTCCTGCGTGGACGCGATATCCCCAATATCAAGCAGCTGGATGTCTACGAGGCGCACGGCGGTTTCGACGGGCTGCGAAAAGCGCTGGCCAAGACGCCGGCCGAGGTCATCGATGTCGTGAAAGCCTCGGGGCTGCGCGGTCGGGGCGGGGCCGGCTTTCCCACCGGCGTCAAATGGAGCTTCATCCCCCAGCACGAGCCGATCAAATATGTCACGGTCAATGCCGACGAGAGCGAAACCGGCACATTCAAAGACCGCGAAATCATGGAAGAAAATCCTTATCAGTTGATTGAAGGCTCGTTGATCTGCGCCTATGCCATCCAAGCCAAAGCCGTCTATATCTACCTGCGCGGCGAATTCTGGGATATCGGCGACCAGTTGGATGCGTGCATCGAAGCCTTGCGCGAGAAAAATCTGGTCGGCGCGGACATACTCGGCTCGGGCTACGATTGCGAGGTCTACACGCATCTCGGCGCGGGCGCATATATCTGCGGCGAAGAAAGCGCTTTGCTCAACAGCCTAGAGGGCTATCTGGGGCAGCCACGCGTGCGTCCGCCCTTCCCAGCCCAGAAAGGCGGCGGCTTGTATAAAGAAGCCACCGTCGTCAACAATGTCGAGACGCTGGCCAATGTGCCCTTCATCATGACCGAGGGCGCAGACGCCTTCAAAGCCATCGGCACCGAACAGAGCGCCGGCAACAAGATCTATTGCGTCAGCGGGCATGTCAAGCGACCGGGCAATTATGAACTGCCTATGGGCGCGACCTTCCGTGAATTGCTCTATGAACACGCCGGTGGACCCCTGCATGACGACCGTCCGTTCAAAGCCATGCTGCCATCGGGCGGCTCGGGTCCCATCGTGCCTTTGACCGACGAGGTGCTCGATACCTGTATGAGCTATGAAGATTGCGCCAGCATCGGCACGATCATCGGCTCGGCGTCCATCATCATCATGGACGAAAGCGTCGATATGACCTGGGTCGCTTCCAAAGTGACCAAATTTTTCAAGCACGAAAGCTGTGGCAAGTGCACGCCCTGCCGCGAAGGCACTTATTGGCTGGACAAGGTGATCGACCGCATTTTGGACGGACGCGGTACGCCGGACGATGTCAAACGCATCGCCGATGTCGCTGAAAATATGGCGGGCACAACCCTCTGCGCATTGGGAGATTTCGCCGCCAACCCGATCATCCATACCATCCGCCATTTTCCCGATGATTTTGCTCAGCATGTGCAGGCTTAACCCATGAACTTGCATCGACTGCCACAAGCGTTGCTGGGCGGGTTTTTTCGCTCGCCCTTGCAGAAGGAGCGCGACTTCTTCGGGCGTTATCGCCTGCTGTGCGATCGCATCGCCGCAGCGCCCGAGGACATGACACTGCGCGTCCTGCGTGGCGAGATGCTGCTGGAACGGCGCGACTACAAGCGGGCGCGTGCCGACTTTGACGCTGCGCTGCGCATGACCGAGACGCTGGATATGCGGGCGGGCTGGCTGATTATCGAACAGGTGATGCGCGACCGCGCGCACTTTGGACTAGAAATTGTGGCGCGCCATCTGCCAGCGGCGGGTGCGGCAGCGACCCATGTGGAGGCATAGATGTCCGACACAGTGACCATCAATATCGATGGGGTAGATTACGAAGTGGCGGCTGGGGCAAATCTGGTGGATGCCGCCAAATGGAACGCCGGCAACGATATCCCGGTCTTCTGCTA
>DAOUJB010000382.1:0-4874 GCA_034423155.1 Anaerolineae bacterium
TCCAGGTCGCGCATGATGGTGATCCAGCTGCGGCCTGGTTTGAGCGCGATCGGCCTGCCATCAGCGTAGACAAGTTCCAGCGCATCGCCATCGCGCGAACCTTGCCGCCGCCAGAAGCCGCCATAAATCTTGCCATCGCGCAAGACGAGCGCTTTGCCTTGTCCTTGTAGCACAAGTTCTTCTGACGAATCGGGAGAGCCGGGCGGGAACAAATCGGGCCGGGACCTGTGTATCACCTGCAGATAAATCAGGTTATCCGCCCACATCTGCGCGCCATCTGCTGCGTCGATATGCGGCGCGCCATCAGCATAACGCAGGTAAATGCCACTGGAATTGTCATATTGCCAGCGAGCATGGGTGCGATTGTACCAGTTCGTATAAGTATCGTGAGCCGTGTCGCCGCCAGCATCTGCCTCCAGCGCAAAACTGAACCCCAGGGCGCGGTAACCCCGATTGACATTGATTCGCGAGGCGAAGTCCCAAAGCTGCTGCGCGTCGGCGAAGAGCATGTGTTCATAGCCACGATGCGCATAGTCGCTATCACGGCAGAACCCGGCGCGTCCGCAGTCGTGGCTCAAGGAGGGCGAAAGCAATCGGTTTCGATAATCCGCATTGATGTAAATCTGGCGAATCGGTTCGCTCGTGCCAGAATAAGCCAGCAAGGCGGCGTACATGCGGATCAACTCAATATCCAGCAGGCGCGCGCTGCGGATGGAACCGACCTGTTGCGGGGCTTGGCTTCGATAAATAGCCGCAAAGCGCGTTACCCCGCCCTCGGCTTCATATTCATAAACGACATCGGCTGCGTTGACGCCATGCTGCGGACGCACGCGCGGGGGCCAGTTGGACACCTTGATGATGAGGTTGCGCCGGCTGCGGGCTGCATCGCTGGGGTAGGGCAGACCGGTCAACGGGTTGATGCCTTCTGGGTAAACGCGGGGACCGACCGGATAGCCATAAGCCGGCTGATAGCTGTCGGCAATCGCAGTGGCGACGATGGCTGGCGCGCGCAGTTCGGGCATGGCGCTGTCTTGGCTGGAAGCCAGCCCGGCGCAAAGCAGCGCGATGATCACAAACAGGCTTGTGACAAGGCGGCGTGAAAGTTTCCTCTTCAATGTGCGCGACTCCGTGACTTCCCCGACAGCAGGCTTAGTATAAGAAACGGCTCTGCAAGCGGCAAGACGCAGCCAGTATAATCGACGAGTCGCCACCGGCCAGGATCTATCCCAACATGGCAAACAAACGTCTGTTGATCTGCTTTGCTCATCCCGATGACGAGAGTTTTGGATTGGGCGCGGCCATCCCCAAGTGGATCGATGATGGCGTAGAAGTCTATCTGATCTGCGCGACCAATGGCGATGTCGGTAATGTGCCCGAGGCGCTACAAGGTCGATATGCGACTGTGGCCGAGTTGCGGCTGAGCGAGCTGGCTTGCGCGTGCCAATACCTGAAGTTCGCCGATGTCTTCATGCTGGCATATCGCGACAGCGGCATGCCCGACAGCCAAACCTCGCGCCACCCGCAATCGCTCGCCTATCAGTGGGCGCATCATCCGCAGCGCGTGACCGACTTGGTGCTGGCTGTGATGCGAAATGTGCAGCCGCAAGTCGTCGTCACTTTCAATCGCTACGGCGGTTATGGACATCCCGACCACATCGCCATTCAGCGCGCCACGACAGACGCTTTTCACCAACTGCGCCAGGGTGAGACCGACCCCTGCCCGCAGAAGCTGTATTACGCCGCATTCCCCAAGTTTCCGCTGTGGCAGCGCATCATCAAAGCGCGCCTCAATGGACAAGACCCGCGGCGCATGGGCGTCAATGGCGATGTCGACTCGCTTAAAACGCTGGAAAATATGGAACCGGTGCACGCGCGCATTCGCATCGCCAACTACCTGGATATCTGGGAACGCGCCAGCCGTTGTCATGCCAGCCAGGGTGGCGGACGCATCTCGCGGACTTCGCGCTGGCTGCGGCGCATCATCTATCGTCGCCAGGGATTTACGCGCGCCTTCCCGCCGCCCAGTCACGACCGCGTCGATGAAGACGATTTGTTCGCAGGCGTGAGGCTCGCCGATTGCTGCTACAACCCCTCCCCCAGCCCCTCCCCGTCAGGACGGAGAGGGTAGCCAATCCTAGCTTCCCCCTGACCTGTCGGGGGGACCGAGGGGGTCAGCCTACGCGCCTAGATAACGAGGCAAGAACTCCGCGGCGAATTCGCGCAGGCGGCCGGCTATGATGGCTCGCCGCATCTCGGCCACCAGCGATACCAAAAAGTCGATATTGTGCAGGCTGAGCAGATAGTGCGCCAGCAATTCTTTCGCCACCACCAGATGCCGCAGGTAGGCGCGTGAAAAGCCGCTGGCATAATTGTCCAGCGCGGCGTCAATCGGCGCTTCCTGCAGTTTGTATTGGGCATTGCGCAGGTTGATGCGCCCGTCATGCGTGAAAGCCGCGCCATGCCGTGCCAGCCGCGTGGGAATCACGCAATCGAACATATCCACGCCGCGCAAGATGCCTTCCACCAGGTCGTCCGGTTCGCCAACGCCCATTAGGTAGCGCGGTCTGTCGGCCGGCAAGATTGGCAACGTATGCTCCAGCATGGCCTGCATTTCGGTTTTGGTTTCGCCCACCGCCAGCCCGCCGATGCCAAAGCCGCGCAGATCCATTTCGCCTACGAAGCGCGCCGATTGCTCGCGCAGATCGGGGAAGACGCCGCCTTGCACGATGCCAAAGAGGGCTTGCTGGCTGTCGTGCGGATGCGCCTGCCGGCATTGCAACAGCCAGTCGTGCGTGCGCGCCACAGCTGCTTCGACTTCGGCGCGGTCATTGGGCGGCGGACACTGGTCGAATGCCATGATGATGTCCGCGCCCAGATTCTGCTGGATAGCCATGGAACGAGCCGGCGTCAAGCGCTTCATGCTGCCGTCAAGGTGGCTGCGAAAGGTCACGCCATCGGCATCGATGCGGTTGATCTCGCTCAAACTGAAAACCTGGAAGCCGCCCGAGTCGGTCAAAATCGGCGCATCCCAGCGCATGAAGCGGTGCAATCCGCCCAATTCGCGCACCAGCTCATCGCCCGGGCGCAGGAACAAGTGATAGGTATTGGCCAGGATCAGCGGGACTCCCAGCGCCTCCAGATCGCGCGGGGGGACGGCTTTGACCGTCGCAGCTGTGCCAACTGGCGCGAAGACCGGCGTGGGAATATCGCCATGCGGCGTGTGCAAGATGCCCGCCCGCGCCAGCCCGTCTGTGGCGACAACTTCAAATTCGAATGCCATTCGGCTGCCCACCTATCCGCTGGTAAACGCGAGCAGTATAGCACACGCTCGCCGAGCGCCGGTCCGTCGCCTGCTATACTAGCGCGATAATTGACCAGCCCGCGCAGGAGCGGCTCGCATGCCTCGGTCTGTTCACCATCCGCATCTGTTCCCCAGCCGCGTCGAGATCGATCTGGACGCGCTGAGCAACAATGTGCGCTGCATCAAGCGGCTGGCTGGCGAACATGTCGGCGTCATGGCGGTCGTCAAAGCCAATGCCTATGGACATGGCGCGCCACAAGTCGCACGCGTCGCGCTGGAAAATGGCGCGGATATGCTGGCGGTGGCGAACCTGGCGGAGGCATCGCAGCTGCGCGAGGCCGACATTCACGCGCCCATCTTGACGCTGAGCCTCGTGCCGCCCGAGCAGATACAGCTGGCGCTGGCTCTGGATGTGCGCGTCAGCGTATTTGACCGCGATCTGGCTGCGCAAACCCTCTCGGCGCTTGGCGATGACCGGCGAAAGCTGCGCGTGCACCTGAAGATCGACACGGGCATGCACCGCTTGGGCTTGCGGCCAGACGAGGCAGTCGCTTTGGCGCGAATATTGCGGGCCGCGCGGTCTGTGCAGCTGGAAGGCGTCTATACGCATTTCGCCGCGGCGGACGAAGATGCCGGCTACACCGCTGGTCAGCTGGCGACATTTCGCCGCGTGTTGGACGCGATGCGTGCCGACGGGTTCAGGCCCCGATTCGTTCACGCCGCGAATTCGCCCGCATTGCTGGAATTCCGCGATAGCTTTTTCAATCTCGTGCGACCCGGCGTCCTGCTGTATGGCTTGCGACCCATGCCCGATTTGCCGAACATGGAGGCTTTTCAGCCGGTCATGCGCTGGAAAACGCGGGTAGCCCAGGTGAAAAGCCTGCCGCCGGGCAGTCGCGTTGGCTATGGGCATGCCTATACGACTCGCCGCGAAGCGACTCTGGCGGTGCTGCCGGTGGGATATGCGGATGGCTTGCGCCGCACGCCGCGAACCTGGCGCGATGTCCTGGTGCATGGCGAACGCGCGCCGCTGGTTGGACGGGTCAGCATGGAGAAGATCATCGTGGATATCAGCCACATCCCGGGCGTGCAAATCGGCGACGAAGCCGTTTTGCTGGGGAGGCAGGGAGATGACGCAATCAGCGCGGACGAGATCGCCAGTTGGCTGGGCAGCAACAATTACGAAGTCGTCTGTACGATCGCGCCACGAGTGCCGCGCGTCTACCTGTCGCTCAAGCGTTGATCATCCGCAGCAGATCATCGGCGATAGCGCGCGCCGGCACGCCAAAGTGATAGCGCCGTATCCAACGCCCCCGCTCGTCCAAGAGGAATGCGCCCGCGCTGTGATTGACCAGGTAGCCGCCGGGCACTTCTTCATCGCTGACTTCGAAAGACAGTCCCAGCGCTTCGCCAGCCTCGCGCACAGCAGCTTCCGCGCCTGTCAAGCCGATGATGTCGTTCATCTCGCGGAATTCAAAATAATGGCGCAGGGCTTCGGGGGTATCGCGCGCGCCATCCACGCTGATGAAGACAAAATGCGCTTCGTCCGCCGCCTCGCCCAGCATGTCGCGCA
>DAOUJB010000383.1:0-18428 GCA_034423155.1 Anaerolineae bacterium
CTTGTTCGAGATCTCGGCGGCAGTCAGCATGGAGATCGGCAAGAATCGCCTGGAAGCCATCGGCGAGGTGGAAGAAACCGCCGACCTCATCCGCTATTGCGTGGAAGCCATGCGCGAAAATGCGGGCTTCGACCGCCAGCTGCTCAGCGAATCGGCGCGGCATCACAACCGCAGCGTGCTCAAGCCCTACGGCGTTTGGGGCGTGATCGGTCCTTTCAACTTTCCGGCGGCGTTGACGGGTGGACCAAGCGGCGCGGCATTGATCGCCGGCAACACGGTCGTGCTGAAACCGGCCGCCGAGGGTTCGCTGACCGCCTGGCACATGGCGAAGTGCATGGAAGACGCGGGCGTGCCGGCGGGCGTGTTCAACATGGTCTATGGCGGCGACGAGCCAGGCAAAGCGCTGGTCGCCAATCCCGCGCTGGGCGGCTTGACCTTCACCGGCAGCTACGCTGTCGGCATGAGCATCATCCAGTCCTTCACCACCGCGGCTGGCTATTATCGTCCTGTCATCGCCGAGATGGGCGGCAAAAATCCGACTATCATCACCGACAAAGCCGACCTCGACAAAGCGGCGCTGGGCGTGATGCGCTCGGCATTTGGCTTGACCGGGCAGAAGTGCTCGGCTTGCTCGCGGGTATATGTCGATGCAGCCGTGCATGACGATTTCTTGCAAAAGCTGGTCGACCTGGCGGATGAAGTCGCTGTGGGCGACCCCACCGACGCCGACACCTACATGGGTCCCATCATCAGCCAGCGCGCTTATGAAGCCTATCAGGGGTATGTGGACGAGCTGGGCGCGGGGCAGATCTTGGCGGGTGGGCGCACGCTGCCGCTGGGCAAGGGTTACTTCGTTGCGCCGACAGTCGTGGCAAACCTGCCCGATGAGCACCGCTTGTGGCAGCACGAGATGTTCGCGCCCATCGTGGCGGTGCGCGCTGTAGAAGACAAAGACGAAGCCATGCGCTTGGCGAACGATGTGGCGCTGGGCTTGACGGCGGGCATGTACAGCGAAGACGACGGCGAAGTGCAGTGGTTCCTGGACAATATCGAAGCCGGCGTGCTCTATGTCAATCGCGCGACCGGGGCGACCACCGGCGCGTGGCCCGGCTATCAGTCATTCGGCGGCTGGAAAGGCAGCACGGGCAGCGGCAAGGCGGCGGGAAGCTGGTATTACTTGCAGCAATACATGCGCGAGCAATCGCATACTGTGGTGAAGTGATTGCCACAGAGGCGCAGAGAAAGATTTAACCAGCAAGTACGCCCAGGGGCAGTCAATCCACCACAACCAACTCCTGCCAGCCGTTGGTCAATTTCTCGCCGCCGCCCGGCCGCGCCACGACCACATCTTCCACCCGCGCCGAATAATCGTTGAACTGCATGATGCTCGGCTCGATGGTGAAGAGCATGCCTTCTTCCAGCGGCGTTTCGTCTCCGCGCGTCAGGAAAGGCGGCTCGTGCACATCCATGCCGATGCCATGCCCCAGTCGATGGCGGAAGGTCTCGCCCAGCCCGGCGTCTTCGATAACATCTCTTGCGGCGCGGTCTGCGTCTGATGTGGTCGCTGCGCCCGCTTTCAATGCCGCCACGCCGGCCGCCTGCGACTGCATAACCAGCCGATGTACGCGCACGGCATCGTCCGGCGGTTCGCCAAAGAAGACCGTGCGCCCGAAGTCATAACACCAGCCTTCGTAAATGCCGCCGAAGTCGAACAAGATGGACACGGGCGGCTGCAAAACGCGTTTCCAGCTTTTCATGCGGTCGCCGAAGATCAGCGGCAGGCTCGGCGCGGAATTGTAGAGCGAAGTGGTGAAAGACTGCCCCAGCGAACCATGCTTGCGCAGCTGATAATTGACCTCTTCGACGATTTGCAGCTCAGTCATGCCATGCCGCATTTGCGCCAGCGTATCGGCGAATGCGGCTTCGGTGATGCGCCCGGCTTGCTTCATCAGCTCGATATCGGCTGGCGATTTGATGACGCGCAGGGAGCGCAGCAGCGCCGTCGCCGAAAGCCATTGCGCGCCGGGCAAAAGCGCCGATAGCTGGGATACCGTCTCGCCAGCCGCGAAGTCGCTGATGGCCACGCGCGGGTTGTCGGGCAGGTCGAAGTCGCGCAGGATGCCCCGCACCATGTCGGCCGGCGCGTCCCAATCGCCCAGCACGCGGATGTCGATGCCCTGCAAGCGGCTTAAACCGCCAAATTCGGCTGTCATGCGCGGCAGGGGCAAGACGGGCGGGCGAGTCGGCGTGATCCAGGCACCCTGCAGCCAATCGCCGGGGTGGATGGTGTGTCCATAATTGGGGAAGTCGCGCGGCACGCCGGTCAGATACTGCAAATCGGACGAAATCGGGAAGAAGGCGAGATCGGCGTGGTCGGCGAGGATGGACTGGAATTGCTGCAAGCGGTCGCTGGACATGGGGGAGTCTCCTTGATAAGCAACACACAATGTATCACAAAGCGCGCAAAATGTTATCCCCTCGGTCCCCCCGACAGCCGCGCGTAGAGGCGAGCCATCGGGTCGCCCGCCAACACATCCGACAGCCGCGTGTAGGGGCGATACTTGTATCGCCCAATTGTCCAATGCCAGAAATGTGGGCGACTCAAGAGTCGCCCCTACACTGTATCTTTGGGGAGGGGTTAAATGGGCGAGTCAGCGCCTCGCCCCTACGCTGTCAATTTGGGGAGGGGTTAAACATGTCGACCAGCGGGACGATCACTCCGTCACCGTCACTTTCGATAATCCGCGCGGCTTGTCGACGGCGTAACCCCGCGCGAGCGCCTGCTGCATGGCGAAAATCTGCCCAGGCATCACGCAGGTGATCGGGCTGAGCCACTCGGGCACCGCTGGCACAGGCATCGGACTCGTCGCGCCCGCCAGGGTTTGCACATCATCGCTGATGACGAGCAGGTCGGCAGCGCGTTTTGCCAGGTCGGCCTGCATGACACGCATGGAATCCAACGCAGCCCCGCTGGGAGCGACCAGCACAACCGGATGCAGGGCATCAATGGCGGCGATGGGTCCATGCCAGAAGTCGGCTTCGCTATAGCCTTCGCTGGCGATATAGATCAACTCTTTGATCTTGAGCGCGATTTCGCAGGCGGTCGCATAGTTGAAGCCGCGCCCCAGCGCAACCAGCCGCGCAACTTTCTGATAACGCCCCGCCCAGGCAGCGATCCCCGCCGAAAGTTCCAGCGTTTTCGCCGCCAGGCCCGGCAACAGCGCCAGTTCGTCGCGCAGGGAATCGCTATCTGCAAGCGCCGCAGCCAGCATGGCGACGACTGTCAACTGGGCGGTATAAGTCTTGCTGGCCGCCACCGAAAGTTCCTCGCCTGCGCGCAGAAGCAGCGTGTATTCGGCTGTGCTGCCCAATGGCGAATCGGCGACATTGGTGATAGCGAGCGTCAATGCGCCTTGTTCGCGCGCATCCGCCAGCACCTGCCGCACATCTTGCGCCGCGCCCGATTGCGATATGCCGATGACCAGCGCTCGCGACAAATCGGCGGGCTTGTGATAGAGCGTGTGCAGCGATGGCGTGGCCAGCATGACGGGCAGCCCCAGCGCATGTCCGAAGAGATACTGCGCATAGCGAGCGGCATTATCCGATGTGCCACGGGCGGCGATGCAGACGAAAGGCGGATTGAAAGCGCGGATGGCCGCGGCGACCCGCTCGGTTTCGGCCGGGGCTTCGTCCAGCAGGCGCGCGATGACCTGTGGCTGTTCGGCGATTTCCTGTTGTAGCCGGCTCATGAATCCAGCGCCCGGTAGTTGACGCCCAGCGCATCCAGACTAGGCAGATGCGCCCGCAGCCGCTCGACCAGCGCGGCGTAATCGCGTTCCTGCGGGTGATGCCACAGCACATCGGCGATGGCGATGGCGCGCGGAAACATCATGTATTCGACATGGTCGCTGTTGGGCATGAATTCCGTCCAGATATTGCCTTGCCCGCCCAGGATGTGATGGCGTTTCAGCATGTCGATCGCCGGCGGGATGACCACGAATTGCCAGACCTGCTCCAGCGGCAAGTCGGCGGGGATAGCCAGCGGTTCGCTGTCGCGGTCGAGCGATTGGTAGTAGTCGAGGTAACAATAGGTATTGGGCGTCATGACGACATCGTGCCCGGCGTTGGCAGCCGCAATGCCGCCTTCGCTGCCGCGCCAGCTCATCACGGTGGCATTGGGCGCGAGGCCGCCTTCCAGGATTTCGTCCCAGCCGACCAGCCTGCGACCTTGCGCGTTGAGCCAGCTTTCGATGCGGCGAATGAACCAGCTTTGCAGTTCGTGCTCGTCCGCCAGCCCCTCCGCCTGGATGCGCGCTTGGCAATCCGGGCACTCTTTCCAGCGGGCTTTGGGCGCTTCGTCGCCACCGATGTGAATGTATTCGGACGGGAAGAGCGACAAGACCTCGTCCAGCACATCTTCCAGGAAATCGAAGACCTCGTCCTTGCCAGCGCAGAAGATATCTTCGGCAATGCCCCATTTCGTGCGCACCTGATAGCCTTCGCCCCGGCAGCCAAGATGCGGATACGCTGCCAGCGCCGCCACGGCATGACCCGGCATTTCGATTTCGGGCACGATGGTGATGCCGCGCTCCGCCGCATAGGCAACCGCCTCGCGGATTTCGTCTTGCGTGTAAAAGCCGCCATAAGGCTGCCCGTCATACTCGCCCGTGTTGACGCCAATGACAGTTTCCGCGCGCTGGCTGCCGATTTCGGTCAGGAGCGGATACTTCTTGATTTCGATGCGCCAGCCCTGGTCTTCGGTGAGGTGCCAGTGAAAGGTGTTGAACTTGTAGAACGCCAGCAGGTCGATGAACTTTTTGATGAAGGGCAGGGGGAAGAAGTGCCGCCCGACATCCAGGTGCATTCCGCGCCAGCCAAAAGCCGGTTCGTCGTCAATCGCCAGGCCCGGCATTGTCCAGTCGACGCCCGCTACGACTTGGCTGGACAGAATCTGCGCAGGCAAAAGCTGCCGCAGTGTCTGGAAACCATGCAAGAAGCCGCGTCGGTCGCTTGCCCGCAAACGCAGAGTCGTCCCGCTGGCCTGCAGCGAATAGGCTTCTGGCGAGTCGGCTGGATCGGCGGATTCCAGAATGATGGCATTTGCGTCGCTGCCGTCGCTATGGACGGGCAGAGCGAAGCCTGTGGCAGGGCGCAGATAACTCGCCAGGAGCTCGCCCAATGCGCGGTCGTTTGCGATGATACGCGTATCGGCTGTGAGGGTGTAGCTTTCGCCGGCGCTTTCGATGCGCGCGGGCTGTGGAAAAAGGGTTACATTGGTCATGTGGCTGTTTCCTTTGTCTCCTATGTGGTTATTATCGGGCGAGTCACCGCCTCGCCCCTACATCTGTGGTTATTATTGGGCGAGTCACCGCCTCGCCCCTACATCTGTTGTTATTATCGGGCGAGTCAGCGCCTCGCCCCTACACAATGCCTTCCGTTCTAAATATCGTCCAGCGAAATCACTGCGCTGAGGTGCTGGGGCTGGTCGGGATCGCAGCCATTTGTCAGTGCGCGCCAATACGCCAGCAACTGCAAGGGCGGCAGGTGCAGCGCGGTTGCATACACTGCGGGCAATTCACGCGGCAATTGGATGTGATGCTCGAAGTCGCTACCCGCCTGGCTGATGACCAACACAGTCGCGCCCATGTCCCGCATCTCACGCAAGACGCGCAATTCGTGCCGCGCCGCGGACGGCGAAACCAAGCCGATGACCAGGCTGTCCGCGCCCACCAGCGACATGGGTCCGTGCCGAAATTCCAGCGGGTGAAATGCCTCGCTGTGCGCCAGCGCCATCTCTTTCATTTTCAGCATGGCTTCGCAGGCGATGCCATAAAGCGCGCCCGCCCCCAGGAAGAAGAACTTGCCCAGCCGCCCCTCCTGTCCGAGCGACTGCATGCTGTCCACGCAGGAATCCAGCAGATTCGCGCAGGCATCGGACAATCCCGCGCCGCCGTTTGCCGCTCGTCCGCCCAAAGCGCCCGCCAGCAGCTGCGCGACGACCAGCATGCTGCTGAAAGAGCGAGTCTGGGCGACGCTGCGTTCTTGCGCGGCATCAATGGCAATCGCCAGGTCGGCGGACTGTGCCAGGGGGCTGTTGCTGTCGCAAGTGATGCAGATGACCGTCCCGCCGGCCGCGCTGAAGTTTTCTTGCGCGCGCAATGTTTCGCTGGTCGTGCCGCTGCGCGAGATGGTCAGCAGCAGATAGCGCAGCCCCGGCAGACAGACGGCCGCGGGACGCAGCAGCAACTCACTGGCTGGCACGGCGCGGGCATCCACGCCGCTCTGTCGCAGCAATTGCGCCGCCGCCAGCGACAGATAATAAGTCGAGCCGCAGCCCGTCACGATGACCTGGTCAAAGTCGGCAGCCGCCCACACATCCAGCATGTCGGGCTGGCGCTCTGCAAACGCGCGCAAAGCCGCCGACCAAGCCGCGGGCTGGCTGAGGATTTCGCGCAGGGTGTGCTGTCCATTTGGCATAGCCGCATTGTAGCAGATTGATTTGAAACACAGAGGTTCGCGCGCAAGCACGATTTATCGTAGGGGCGAGGCGATGACTCGCCCGTAAAGAATCCCAATGCCGCACTAATCCAACCCCAACCCCGATTCATCGTAGGGACGATGTACTACATCGTCCGAATTACGGTTTTGGACGAAATAGGGCGAGATGGCATATCGCCCCAACGACAGATTCGTCTTGTCATCGGCGGATGCGCGTCGAGCGAAATAGGGATTTTGACGGGCGAGTCACCGCCTCGCCCCTACGGGAATCATTTTGAGGACGGTGGTACACTCCACGCCATGTCACGACTTGTCATCGTCAACAGCCGCATCTGGCAAGGCGAGCGCTTCCTGGACGGGCACAGCCTGCTCATCGAGGGCGGCAGCATCAGCGCCATCCTCCGCGCCGACGAAATCGCGTCAGACGCCGGCGACCGCTGGCTGGATGCGCAGGGCTGCTATGCCCTGCCCGGCTTCGTCGACCTGCACCTGCATGGCAGCGACGACTGCGATGTGATGGACGCAAAGCCCGAGTCGCTGCGCAAGCTGGGCGCGTTTTTGCTGCGGCAGGGCGTCACCAGCTGCCTGGGCACGACCATGGCCGATACGCCCGCGCGCATCAGTCGGGCGCTGGATGCCTTGCGCGAGCACATGCAAGCGGGGGGCGGTCCTTTTGTCGGCGCGCATTTGGAAGGTCCCTACCTCAATGCGGCTTTTCGCGGCAGCCAACCCGCCAAACACCTGCGCTCGCCCGATCCCGCTCAATATCGTCCCTGGCTGGACAGCGGCATCATCAAGCTGATCACCCTGGCGCCCGAGCTGGACGGTGGCGCGGACTTGCTGGCTGAGGCAGTGGCGCGCGGCATCCGCGTATCAATCGGGCACAGCGCCGCCGATTATGAAGCCGCTTGCCATTTCTTCCGCGCCGGGGTGAGCCAGATCACGCATACCTTCAACGGCATGGCGGGCGTTCATCACCGCGCGCCGGGCATCTTGACAGCCGCTGTCGAAAATCCGCAAGTCACTTTTCAGATCATCGCCGATGGCGTGCATGTGCATCCAGCCGTGCTGCGCTTGCTGCTGCGGCTGGCCGGGCGCGAACGGGTGCTGGCTATCAGCGATGCCATGCGCGCGACCGGGCTGGCCGATGGCGACTATGGGCTGGGCGATGTGGCGGTGACGGTGCGGAATGGCGTGGCGCGAGCGGCGGACGGCGGACTGGCTGGCAGCACGCTGACCATGCCCGATGCGCTGCGCAACCTGATGCGCTTCTGCAACCTGACGCTGGAGCAGGCGCTGCCCATGTTGACGCGCGTGCCGGCGCGCAGCATCGGCCTCTATCCGCGCAAGGGCTCGCTGCAAGTCGGCGCGGATGCCGATATCGCGCTGTGGCACGAAAGCGCAGGCCTACAGGCGACCGTGCTGGGCGGCGAAATCGTACATCAAGCATGAGCTGCGCCTATTGCGGGCGGCTGACGCATCGCTGCCGCTGCCATCTTCCCGAAAGCGACCTGCGAAGATTCCTGGCGCGAGGCGGACGCGAATATTCGCCCCAACACATGCCAGGCAAGACGCGCTGGGCGGTGCCGCCACAGCTGAAACGGCGCGAACGAGCCATTCTGCGCGCCAACTACGCAACCTGGCAGGCATCGCTGATCGCAAAATATGGCGAGCGCTGCGCAAACTGCGGCTCAGTCGAAGCGCTGGCGATTGACCATGTGCTGCCCATCGCGCGGGGCGGGCGCTCGGAGCTGGACAATGTGCAACTGCTCTGCGGCGCGTGCAACCGGCTCAAAGGCAAGCTGATGGTGGATTGCCGTCATCCAAGCCCAAACCCCAACTCGTCAGCATAGAGAGGGTTGCCAAACACCGCCTCTGTCAGCCCGATCCAGGTTTTGGGCGAGTCACCGCCTCGCCCCTACGCCGACTCTCTGGGGACCCGAGGAGCGACCAATTTTTGCACGGTCTGCAAGACTTGTTATACTGGCTGTGTGCGCCTGCCTATCGCGTGGGCGTCGATATGCAAGCTGCTTCCAAATTTGATAGGAGTCTTCCATGAAAGTGAAATTCGGCATTCTCATATCCATCCTTGTTCTCCTTACTGGCGTGTTTGGCGTCGCGGCGCAAGACACATTCTTTGGCAAGACGGCTGACGAGATCTTCCCCATCCCCGAGGTCGCCGAGACCGAGCTGGAGCAGACACTGGCCTTTGAGGCGCTGCTGGCGGCGAATATCCCCGATGGCCACGCGTTGGGCGAAGGCAAGACGATCACCTTCGGCGTGCTGGGACAGGGCAGCCGCGGCGGCATTAGCGGCACCATTTACTTCTGGCGCAACGCCTTCGAGGCGGCCACCGGCGCAACCCTGGAAATCGTCGAGATTCCCTACAATCAGTTGGGCACGACCATCCCCGCCGACTTCTTGACGCAGCAATACACCTACGATGTCTTTATCGGCGCAGCCTGGCAGTATGGCGACTGGATCAGCAATGGCTGGATCCAACCGATCGACCAATGGATCGGCGATGAGCGCTTCGCCCAATGGTCGCCCGAAGACACGGCGCCGGCTTTCCGCGCCCTGCTGCAATGGGGCAGCGAGACCTATGGCAGCCAGATGGACGGCGATGCGCAGTTGCTCTATTATCGCCATGACATCCTCAGCGATCCGGAATGGCAAGCTGCGTATGAAGCCGAAGTCGGCTCGCCCATGCCCTATCCCATCGTCACCTGGCAAGATCTGCTGGCTATCACCAGCTTCTTCAATGGCAAAGACTGGAATGGCGATGGCGATCCCGATGACGGCATCAGCCTGCACTTGGCGCCGGGCGGACAAGGTCACTTCCACTTCGCCACGCTGGCCGCTTCCTTCGCTGTGACGCCGGCCGATGGCGATGACCCGCGCGCCGTCTCCAAATACGACAATGTCTTCTGGTTCGATCCGGACGATATGACGCCGCTGATCAACGAACCGGGCCATGTCATGGCGCTGGAATTCTTGCAAGAGCTGGCGGCGACCGGTCAAGAAGCGCAATTTGGCTGGCAGTTGGGCGAGGCTTGGGACAACTTCCTCGGCGGCAACGCCATCGCGACCTTCAGCTGGGGCGATGTCGGCAGCCTGTCGCAGAATACCGATCGCTCTGCCATCCGCGGCAGCCTGGGTGCCGATGTCACGCCTTGCTCCAGCGAATGGTATGACCGCGAGACCGGCGAGGTCGTTGTGGATACGGAAAATCCCAACTGCGTCGGCAATACCACCGGTGGCAGCTGGCATCCGACCATGTCGAGCTTCAGCGAGAATCCGGAGCTGACCTACTTCTATATGGCGCTGATCGCCAACCCGGCCATCAACTTCTACAACGCCACCACCGGCTGGCAAGGCGTCGACCCCTGCTGCACCTACCAGCTCTATGAGCCGCGCGGCACGGCGGTCTCGGAAGATTACACGGCTGTCGGTTTCGATGCCGATGACATGGGGCGCTACATCAACGCCTATGGCTCCAATGTCTATGACAAGCCGACTTCGGTGACCTACCTGCGCATTCCGGGCACGCTGGAATACATCCAGGAGACGCTGGACATCCGCTTGTCCGAGGCGATGACCGGCCAATCATCGGCGCAGGAAGCCCTCGATAACACCGCCGAAGATTGGGAAGAGATCACCGACGACCTCGATGTCGACAGCCAGCTGGAGATCTATCAGCAAGCGATTGGCTATATGGGCGGCATGTAGCTTGCCCCCACCCCAAACCCCTCCCCCAAAAGAGGGAGGGGCTATATTGGGTCAGTAAATCGCAATAGCTCCCCTTCCCTCATGTTGGGGGAAGGGGCTGGGGGATGGGGGAGAACCACCCATGACCAACAACCGAGCCAAATACCTGTTCTTGATGCCCGGCGTCATTTGGATTCTGGCGTTCACGCTCTTCCCGCTGATCTATTCATTCGGATTGAGCCTGACAAATTATCGGCTGGGGCGCAATCCCAAGTACATCGGCTTCGAGAATTATGCGGAGATCCTGGGCATCGGCGATGAGAAAGTCGACAAGAAAGCCGTCAGCACCGCCAGTTTCAGCGCTTTTCTGTTTTTGGGCAGCACCGCCTCGACGCTGATTTTTGGCACTTTTGTCGCCTGGGTGTTCAACCACAGTTTGCCATTTTTACGACAAATGCGAGCCATCGTCACCATGCCGCTATTCGCCGCGCCTATCGCCGTCGGCTGGCTGGGCGTGGTGATCTTCAACGAGCAGTCGGGACCCATCAACAATCTGCTGGAGGGGCTGGGGCTGGGGCGCGTCAACTGGTTTATCGAGCCCATGCCGGCGCGCCTGGCTGTCATGTTCACCGATGTCTGGCAGTGGACGCCCTTCGTCTTCATCATCATCCTCGCTTCCATGCAAGCCATCCCGGACGATCTCTACGAATCGGCGCGACTGGATACCAAGTCCAACTGGCAGCTGTTTAAGTCCATCACTTTTCCTATGATCGCGCCGGCTTTGGGCACGGTCATGCTGCTGCGCATGGTCGAGTCGCTGAAGATCATCGATATCCCCTACAGCTTGACGCGCGGGGGACCTGGCTCGGTCACGCAGACTTATGTGTATTACGCCTACGAGACGGGCTTGGTCGGCAGCTTCCAACTGGGCGAGGCGGCGGCGCTGGCTTATCTGCTGGTGATCGTGGCGATTGTGATTTCGTCAATCTATTTCTATCGCGTGCGCGAGCGCTTCGAGTAATCAATCGCCCTTTAATCTGAAATTGCCACAGAGGCACAGAGATGATTACATATTCGTTTATGGCGGTAGGGGCGATACTCGTATCGCCCACATGAAAATTAACATGCGCGATTCTATGGTGGTTGTAGTGTTCCATTGGGCGAGACAACCAGGGAGTAACCCGACATGACAATGACCTCAGCGATTGCCGCGCCCAAAGCCAAACGCAGCGGACCACAGCGCTCCATCGGCGAGATGTTTATCATCGCGCTGGCGCTCATCTGCACTTTCATCGCTTTTTCGCCTTTTGGATACGCCATCTTGACCTCGCTCAAGTCGGAGTGGAAGAGCGGCGATATCATCCCCTTCCTGCAATTCGAGCCCGACCTGCTCAACTGGCAGCAAGAGTTCGGCAGTGGCGGCGCGGAGACGATGAAAGCCCTGCGCAACAGCACGCTGATTTCGCTGGGCGCGACGCTGGTGGCGACCACGCTGGGCACGCTGGCTGGCTATGGGCTGGCGCGCTTCAAATATGGCGTGGGCAATCGCAACCTGGTCTCGTGGTTTTTGTCGCAGCGCTTCTTGCCGCCGGTCGCGACCTTGATTCCGTTTGTCTTGATGTTCCGCGATTTGAAGCTGCTGGATACGCTGCCGGGCATGGTCATCGTCAACGCCACCTTTACGCTGCCTTTCGCCGTGCTGATCATGCGCGATTACTTCGCCGATCTGCCGCCAGAAATGCGTGAAGCGGCGCTGGTGGATGGCGCGGGCGAATTCACGACCTTTCTGCGCATCGCCTTGCCCCTGGCGCGCCCGGCGCTGGTCGCCTCGACGCTGATCTGCTTTGCCTTCTCCTGGAACGAATTCTTGTTCGCCAGCGTGCTCGCCAACCGCGACTGGAAGCCCTACCCCATGCTGGTGGCGGGCAGCGACACGGTGCGCGGCATCGACTTCGGCTTCGTGACGACGCGCATGCTCATCGCGGTTACAGTGCCGGTCATCCTGTCGCTGATGGTGCAGCGCTTCATCGTGCGCGGCTTGACCTTCGGCGCGGTGAAAGGGTAGACCCCTCGGCCCCCATCGGGCGGGGGAAGACGCAGGCTCAATCAAAGAGATACAGCGCCTTACTGACGATTCTCGCAGCGATGCTCGCGGGAAACTGTGGTGTCGTCAGTTGACCTGTCGGGGGATCTTCCCCCAATCACTTGACAAAAATTAGAAATAGTATTTTACTAACTTATTGTCTCATTCGACAGGGTTTATGATCATGCGTATCAAAACAGCGGTCTCCCGAATATTGACGAAGCCAGCCGTGGCGCTGAAGCTCCTGCCCCCACATTTCTCGCTAAACCCCGCTCTTCCCCGGAGTTTCTCATGAACTCCGGAACGCTTGTCAAGCTCGTCTTCATTGTTCTGGTCTTTCTGATGCTGGCCGGCTTTGCCGCCGCGCAGAACGACCAAGCGGACAAAACAATCACTGCCGTGACGATTTGTTCGAACCCTTGTTTTGGCTCGCCCTGCGACATGGATCCCATTCGCGTGATCTGGCAGGCGCCGGACAAGAGCCCCGACCGCTACCGAATTGCCTGGACCTTGTCCGGCCGCAACTTTCCGAAGAAGGACGCGGGGATCGGGTCCGCCAACGGCATCGCGACCACCACCGAAACCACTTATGAAATCCCGGCCATCCTGGCTGTTCCCCGGCGCAAATTTGTGCAAATCCGCATTCGAGCCGTCTATGACGACGAGAAAAATGGACCGTGGCTGAGAGACCGAAGCTATGCCGCCCACAAGCGAGAAGAGCCATGGAGCGAGCGGGAAGACTGGGCGGCGACAATGGAAAAATGGGGTTGGACCGCGGAGGGTTCGCCGACTTTGCGGGCGAGATGCCCGGGCTACGAGTTCAAATTCTAGGCTCGAGCCAGCGCTGGTATGACTTTGTTGCCGATGATGCAAATGCCGCGCGCCGATTCGCTGACTCCGTGCGGCGTGCCCAGTTCAATCCGTTGCGCGCCCGCGTCAAAGAGCCGCTCGCACTGCCCGATGATATCGGCGGCATCGCCAGCAAATGCGAAACGATCCAGGATATCGTCAGGCACCAGCCGCGCCGCGTCGTCTGAATTGCCGGCGTTCACATGAGCCTGCACCCGCGTCATTAGCTCGGGGTCGATTTCCAGCGTTGCATCCAGCTTGGAGACGATGGGCAGGTAGAGCGCCACCGCTTTTCTGGCGGCGAATCGCGCTGCGTCCCGGTCATCATCCAGCACCGAGACCGCGCCAATGACAATCTTGACTGTGCCTTTCGGACGACCGGCGCGCTCTTCACCGACAGCGATGCTTTCGGCGATGACGGGAATCACATCCGGATTCGCCGATCCGCCAATTTTGAGCTCGTCCGCCAGTTCGCCAGCCAGCGCCGCCAGCTGCGGACCCCAGGTGCCGATCTGCAGCGGGATGCGCTTTTCGGGCAGGGGATATGGTGCGCGCACATGCTCGGCGATTTGGAAGACGCGCCCTTGCATGCCAGCCGATTTGCCCGCCAACAGCTTGCGGATGATGCCGATGCTTTCGCGCATGGCAAGCAGCGGAGGCTTTAGCTCGCGGATGCCGTGGTCGGCCAGCCAGCCGCCGCGCACGAGTCCCAGATAAGTGCCTGCTCGCGCCACATCCGCCAGCAGCGCCGCCCCGGCCGCGATATCCAGCGGGAGCATGCGCGATGGCGGGATGCCGGCCGGACCGATGCGCGCCCGCTCGATATGTGGCGCCATCAGCAGCAGCGGACCGAAACTGGGGTGGTAAGGCGCATCGCAATAGACGGTGACGGCAGCAAAGGCGTAGTCATTAACCAGCTTTGCCAGCGCGATATAGTCGGCTGCGCGCTTGTTGGTCTGGAAAGCGATGGAGATTTCGCGCTGGAGCATAGTCGACAGCGCTATCCAAAGATGCTCAGCGGCATGTGAAAGCTGACGATCCAGTTGGGCGCGTCGACAATCTCGCTGATTTTGAGGTCGCCAGCCACGCTGCACAGGCAATAGGCTTGGCTTTCGGTCAAGCTGCGGTTTTTCACCAGCCACTCGATCATGTAGCGCACGGCATTCTTGGCATTTTGCATCAGGTCGGGTCCATGCGCGGTGGTGATGTGCCAGCCGGCGCTGTCGGTTTTGGTCATGGGGCTGGGCCGCCGCAGCTGCAATTCGCGCACAGCCAGCTCGCGCCGCAAGTTGAAGCGCATGGTCATGGTCATAGGCGATTCGATGCCGGTGCCGCTGACCTCGCCCTGTCCCTGCGCCGCATGACAATCGCCAGTGGAAAAGAGCGCGCCATCCGCCAGCACTGGCAGCCAGAAGACGCTGCCCACCACCAGATCGCGGATATCGACATTGCCGCCATTTTGTCGCGGCGGCACAGTGTTCAGGCGTCCGGGTTCAGCCGGCGCGACGCCAACGCAGCCGGGGAATGGCTCAAAAGGCAGAACGATATCGCCCAGGCCAAAGTGGCACTGTTCGCCCGCCAGCCGCCAATGGTGGATGTAGGCGAAGTCGAAGTCGTCTTGCAGCAAACCGAAGCCGGGGATATGCCCCGTCCAGCCCCAGCCTTTGTGCTGCATATCCAAAATCTCGACTTCCAGCGTGTCGCCAGCTTGCGCGCCGTCGATGGCGATGGAGCCAGTCAGTGCGTGCACCAGGCTGAAGTCGATGTTGGCCAAGTCGTCGTCAGTGGAATCGGGGGAAAGCTGTCCGACGGGCTCGGCGCATTCAATGACGACCGTATCGCCAGGCGCGATGGTCAGCCGCGGCGTGACGGAATTGTCCCAGAATGGTTGGGTGATGCTGTCGTCCAGATAGTGTTCAGCCATGTCAAGCTCCTTGCTGGGATTGCCACAAAGGCACAGAAGTTAGTCCAATAAAGTAATGCAACAATATGAAGGAACATCGTAGGGGCGACTCTTGAGTCGCCCACATGGTCAATGGCGACAAAGTGGGCGAGACTTGTCTCGCCCCTACAGATTTCGGTTCAAAGTGACATCGTCCTTTTGCGCATGACTAGCTGCTACTAAGAGCACAGAGGTTTATAGAACTCGGTGAACTCATGCGACTCGGTGTACTTGGTGGTTCATTTTTCATTCATAACTTCGTTGTTATCACATCTGTGCCTCTGTGGCAATCTTAGTTCAGGATTCTAGCAAATCCAGCGCATCCCAGCTGCCATCGGCGCGCGCAGCCACGCGATGCCCAGTCAGCCCGCTGCCAGCCTGTCGCGCCAGAAAAACGAAAGCCGGTGCCAGCAGAGCGGGGTCGACCCAGTGCTGCTTTTGCTCCTCGGTATAGTTGGAATCCGACATGGGCGTGTTGATTGGCGCGCCCGGCGTGGCTGCATTGACGGCGATATTGAAGGCCGCCCCTTCCAGCGCCAGGCACTTCGTCAAGCCTTCGATGCCATGCTTGCCGGGATTGTATGCCACCTCTTCCACGAAGCCGCGATAGCCCGAACCGGACGAAAGATAGACGATGCTGCCCGCCCCCGCGTCGATCATCGGCTGCCAGCAAGCCTTGCTCAGGATGAAAGCCGCTTGCAAGATGATGTTGATTTCGCGCTGCCACTGTTCAAAAGTGATCTGCTGCATGCTGCGCGTGATGAGCAAGGCGGCGTTGTGCACCAAAACGCGCGGCGCGCCAAATCGCTGCAGGGCGGCATCGATGGCGGCTTGAGTCGGCTCGGCTTGGGACAGGTCGCAGGGCAATGCCAGCGTTTCTGCGCCCAGCCCGGCCAGTTCGTCGCAGACTTGCGCCAGCAATTCGCCGCGGATATCCAGCAGCGCCAGCTTCATACCTTCGCGGGCATAGGCTGTGGCGATTGCCTTGCCCAGCCCCTGCGCCGCGCCCGTGATGACGGCTGTCTGCCCGCGCAAGTTTTCAGTCTCGGTCATAGCTGGCCTCGCTGCAGGTGTTGATCACAAGCCCCCGCCCGAGCCGCGCAAACGCGGATCCAAAAAGTCGCGCATCCAGTCGCCCAGCACATTCAGCGATACCACCGTCAGCATGATCGCCACGCCGGGGAAGACCGCCAGCCACCACGAACCGCTCAGCAGTTGATTGCGGCTGTTGGCCAGCATGGCACCCCAGGTGGGCACGCTTTCGGGCACGCCCAGACCGAGGAAGGAGAGTGACGCTTCGGACAAGATTACGCCGGCGACATTAAAGGAAGCGATGACGATCAGCGGCGTCAGGATATTGGGCAGGATGGTGCGGAACATGATGCGCCATTCGGTGGCGCCCAAAGCGCGAACCGACTCGACATATTCGCGTTCCCGCTGCACCAGTGTCTCGGCGCGGGCGATGCGCGCATAGGTCACCCATTGGCCAATCCCCAAAACCAGGACCAGGTTCAAGACGCCTTCTCCCAGAATGGTCAGCATCATGATGGCGAAGAGGATGAATGGGTAGGCCAGTTGGATATCGGCCAGACGCATGATGACATCATCGACGCGGCCGCCGAGGTAGCCAGCGGTCAGCCCGAGAATCGTGCCGGCGCCGCCGCCAAGCCCGACCGCCGCCAAGCCGACGAAAAAGGAAATCCGCGCGCCATAGATCACGCGCGAAAATACATCGCGGCCCGTGGAATCGGTGCCCAAGACATATTCCAACTCGCCATCGCGGTTGTAGCTTAGTGGCGGTTTTAGGGTGTCGAATATCTCGACGCGATTGGGATCTTTGGGCGCCAGCTGTGTGGCGAACAAGGCGCACAGCGCGATCAAGACCAAGATAAAAACTGCGAATACCGGATAGCGCGCCTGCACCATGCTGGATGTCGCTCGCCGCAAGAAGGGCTGCGGCTGGTACATCTCGTCGAACTGGCGCTCGAGCGTCGAAACGCGGATTTTTGATTTCGCCAGATCGGGCTGCTGTGCGGCGCTCATCGAATATCACTCATTCCAGCCGGATACGCGGATCGAGGAAGCCATAGAGCAAGTCGGCAATCAGGTTGGTGCTGACGAACAAGAACGAAAGCAATACGACCGCCGTCAAGACCAGTGGCACATCGCGCTGATTGACCGCATCAAATACCAAACGCCCGACGCCGGGCCAGGAAAAGACAGTTTCCACCACGATGACGCCATTCAGCAAGAAAGCGAACTGCAGCGCCAGCACCGTCACGATCGGGATGAGGGCGTTGCGGATGGCGTGGCGCATCATGACAGTGCGCTCGTTCAAGCCTTTGGCGCGAGCGGTGACGACATAATCTTGCCGCAGAACTTCTAGCACGGCAGAACGAATCAAACGCGAATTGCGGGAGATGGAATAAACTGAAACCGCCACCATCGGCATGAGCATATAACGGATGGCGCCGGGCAAGTTGGTCAGCGCCTCGTCGACCCGGCCCTCGAAAAGCGGCTTGAGAAAAGCCACATGCCCCGACACTGGCATCCAGCGCAGCGTAACGCCAAAGAACAAGATGAACATCAAGCCCAGCCAAAAACTCGGCATCGATTGCCCCAGCATCGCGCCCAGCATTAAGGTGCCATCGGTCATCGTTCCACGCCGCGTCGCCGCCAGCACGCCGATGGGGAATGCCACGATCGTCGACAAGAGAAATCCGCCAATGGTCAATTCCAGCGTGGCCGGCATGCGCTCCATGACCACATCAAAAGCCGGCACCCGATGCGCCAGCGAATTGCCAGTATCGCCGCGCGCGAGGTTAAAAAGGAAATCAAAATACTGGATATGCAGGGGCCGATCGAAACCGAGGCGTTCGCGCGCAGCCTGGCGCTCTTCTGCGCTGGCGCGTTCGCTGACATAAAAGAAAGTGGGATCGCCGGCCAAGTGGATGGACAGGAAGGTCAACAGGGTGACCCCAAGGATTACCACCACAGTCAGAAGCAACCGGCGAATGATGTACTTGTACATGGGTGTAGTAAAACCCCCACCCTAAATCCCTCCCCCATTAAAGAGGGAGGGACTTGATTCTCCCCTTCCCTCATTTTGGGGGAAGGGGTCGGGGGATGGGGGTCCCCTTACATATCGTCCTTCAGCACCGCGGAATAGCCGGTGATGAAGTAATCGGCGCGCGACTGATATTCGATGCGGTTGCTGACCGCTTCGGTGCGTGGTCCCGCGAAGAGCATGATCCAGGGCGGGTCGTTGTAGAATTCTTCGAGCATGGCGATTTCCAGCTCGCGCTCGGCTTCGGGGTCGCCCGTCAGCGAGGGCAGCGTGTCCCAACC
>DAOUJB010000384.1:0-13683 GCA_034423155.1 Anaerolineae bacterium
GTCACATCCAGCAAGCCGCTGGTGATGGCCATTTCTGCCGCAGACCGCGCCCGATCATCGCCAGCAGCGCGTCCAACTGCCATCAGCGCCGCGCCGCCTTCGCTCATGACCGTGCGCACATCGGCGAAGTCCAGGTTGATCAAGCCAGGCACGGTGATCAATTCCGAGATGCCCTGAATGCCTTGGCGCAGCACATCATCCGCCAGCGAGAAGGCTTGCTGCAGGGTCGAGCGCTTGTCGGCCATTTGCAGCAGGCGGTCGTTGGGGATCACGATGAGCGTATCGACCTGGCTCTTCAGCGCTTCGATGCCCGTCTTGGCCAGCTGTGCGCGCCGCGTGCCTTCAAATGTGAATGGACGGGTGACCACGCCGATGGTGAGCGCGCCTAATTCTTTGGCGATCTGGGCGATGACCGGCGATGCGCCCGTGCCCGTGCCGCCACCCATGCCACAAGCCACGAAAACCATGTCCGATCCGCGCAGGACTTCAAGCAAATCTTCCGAGCTTTCTTCGGCAGCTTTGCGGCCAATTTCGGGATTGCCGCCCGCGCCCAAACCACGCGTCAGCTTGTCGCCGATTCGCACGCGCGTCTTGGCTTTGGAGAGCATCAGCGCCTGGTTGTCGGTGTTGACCGCGATAAATTCAACGCCGCCCAAACCTTCGCTGATCATGCGATTGATGGCATTGCCACCACCACCGCCGACCCCCACAACTTTAATCTGGGCGTAGTTTTCCCCGGTTATCAAATCGTTGACCATTTTGATGTCCCTCGCCATTCAACAGCGTACGGCCGCTTTTTTCCAAGTTCACGCGTACATTGTACGCCCAATCCATAAGCGCGCAATCAATAGAAACAGCAATTTGCGGGTAATACTGGGTAATAAAGCGCCCTTTAATCGTCCTGGGGCAAAAATCGCCGCAAGAAGTTGTTCATCCGCCGCCCCCATTGATTCACCGGCACGCCCACATTGGCATCCAGGTCGGGCTCCAGCATGGCGTCCATCTCCAGCCCCAGCCGCAGCAAACCTACGCTCGTGCTGTACGAAGGATTCTTCAGTGTATCGGCGACACCGGTGACCCGCTCTGGCTGGGCCAGACGAACTGGCAAATTGAGTATGCGCGATGCCAAATCCCGATAGCCCGGCAGCAGCGAACTCCCGCCCGTGATCACCGAGCCCGCTCTCAGCAAACCGGCATAACCGGAGCGCTTGATCTCTTTTTCCACCATCTCGAAGATTTCTTCGAAGCGCGCCTCGACCACCATAGCCAAGTCGCGCCGCGAAACCGGCAGAATTTCGCCGCCAAATGGTTCGACCGGGAAGACTTCCGATTCGCTGACGGCCTGCATATCGGCGTGGCCGCGCTGGACCTTGACCTGTTCCGCCAAGCCAAAGGGTACGCGCATCCAATAGGTGATATCTTGCGTCACATGGTTGCCGCCGACAGGAATGATGGCTGTGTGCCAGACTGTGTTGTCGATGAAGATGGCGATATCGGTGGTGCCGCCGCCAATGTCGATGACCACTGCGCCCATCTCGCGCTCGTGTGGCGTCAAGACCGCCTCGCCGGCCGCCAAGGGATTGAGGATGAAACGATCGACCAGCACGCCCGCCGATTCCACTGCGTCTTCCAAGTTGGCCAGGCTGGTGGTCGATGCGGTGATGATGTGCGCGTCAACCTCCAGGCGGAAGCAGTGCATGCCCAAAGGACTGCGGATGCCCTCTTGCCCGTCCAAAGTATAACTGCGCGGCACGACATGCAAGATCTCGCGGTTGTGGGGGATGGCGATATTGCGCGCCACGCTCATGGCTTTTTCCAGGTCGGCTGTCTGCACGCTGCGCGAGCCCACCACAGTCGCCATGCCGCGACTGGTCAATGAAGAGATATGACTGCCGGCCACGCTCACAAAAGCGCGATTGATATCATAGCCGCTGGATCGTTCTGCCTTGCGGATGGACTGGGCGATCGCGGCCGAAAGCGCGCCGACATCGCTGACGACGCCCTTCTTCATGCCGTCGCTGGCTTCGATGCCCAAACCAACGACATACACATCTTCGGGGCGCACTTCGCCGACTATCGTGCATATCTTGTGTGTGCCTACATCGAGGCCTACGACCAAATCGCCCATCAGCTTTTATCGCCCCCACAATACCCTGTAGAATGGTGCGTCCGGATTAGCGATATTCAACTCGGCGATATCAACCGCCCGATTGTTCAGATCTGCCACCAGCACCTCATACATCTTCAGCTTCTCGCGCGTTTCTGACGCCGAACCCCTGCCCATCCATACTTGCCAGCCTTGATCGTTGGTCCAGCCAAGTCCATGCACGGGATGGAAGTCCAGGTTGGCACCGTCTGGCAGCCGCTCGATCAATTGCAGCGCGCCCAGCACCATATCGCCAGTGAAGTCGTCTGCGCTGGGCATGGGACCCTCATAATCATCTTTCACCAGATTGACGCGCGGCACATGTGGCATCTCGGCTCGCGCCGGCATGGTGCGTCCCTGCAAGTCGATCCAGCTTTCGATGCCTGCGTCAGACCAAATCATGGCGGGCTGCCGCTCCTCGACCAAGATCGTGATCAAGTCGGGTGGCCAGCCCAACTGGACGACCGCGTCCGCTACCGATGGCGAGCGCAAGATATTGTCGCGAATCTGCGCTGGGTCGAGCCAGAACATGTGAAAATTGGCGATATCTGCATAGGCAAATACCTCCTCGCGCGGCATCAGGTCGTTGCCTCGCACGGCTATCGAACGCACAAAAAATACATCGCTGACAAAAAACATCGCCAACAAAGCGCCCAGCAACAAGAACAGCACAGCACTGGCTGCCCGCCATTGCCGGTAGCCCTCGCCGATATCGCTTTGCACCGGCACCTGGCGCTGGGGAACGCTCCCCGGCCGCGCTCGATGCAAGACACCAGGCGCGCGCTCCGGCTGGCGCTGCTGCGTTTGAACATGACTCGCCACTGTGCGTCTTTCAGTCGTGTTGCCGTTGGCAGCCGCAACTCATTACTCGGCACAGTCTACACTTGCCGCCACGATGGCGCAAACATCCAGGCGTGTTATTTTTTACCAATCGCCAAGCAACTGGACTTCCAACTCCAGCGTCACGCCGGTCGCTTTCTTGACGCGCTCTTGAACCAACTGGATAAGCCGCCAGTAATCGCGGGCTGTCGCGGACTCGCCCAAATTGACGAAGAAATTGGCATGCCGCGGCGAAACCCGCACGCCGCCAATGCGCTCGCCTTTTAATCCCGCCGCTTCGATCAACCTGCCAGCGAAGTCGCCAGGGGGATTCTTGAATATGCTGCCCAGGCTGGCGCCCGGTGGCTGGGTGCGTCGGCGATAGGCATTGAACTGCGCCATCTTCGCGCCGACCGCATCACGATCTGTCCGCTGCAAGGCGAATTCTGCTTCCAGCACGAAGAAGCGCCGATCGGCCCGAGATTTCAGCAGCGAGCCCCGATAAGCATAATCCAGCGCGCTCGCCGCCATCCAATGTGTGCTGCCCGGCTCGAAGATTTGCGCTCGCAGCAGGTTGCTGGCGATATCGCCGCCATGCGCGCCAGCGTTGTTGACCACTGCGCCGCCGACAGTGCCCGGCACGGCGATCGCCCATTCCAGGCCGCCCAATGCATGTTCGTGGCAAAAGCGCGCCAGGTGGATCAAGCTGCTGCCAGCCGCCGCCTGCACACGCGTCCCGCAATGCTCGATGCGCGCCGCCCGATTCACGATCACAAGCCCGCGGATGCCAGCGTCCGCCACCAGGATGTTCGCGCCGCCGCCGATGACGGTGACGGGCATGTCATGCGCCCAGGCTGCGGGCAGCAAGCGCTTGATGTCACTGTATGTGGGGTCTTTGGCGATATACAGGTAATCGGCTGGACCGCCCAAGCGCGCCGCTGTGTAACGCGCCAAAGATTGATCGCGCTGGAGGGCTGGGAATGCCCGCAAAAGGGCGTCGCTCATGTGCCAGCGCTCAAGAGCAAATCGGCAATTTGATTGGCGTCGCCCGCGCTGAATATCAAGACGGCCGCTGGTCGTTTCGCCTCGTCTCGGATGAATTCGGCAGCGGCGGCAAATGTAGGCATATACCGGGCGGGGCAACGCGCAGAGATCGCCTGTGCCAGGTTCGGGCTGCTGATGCCCGCGATCTGTTCTTCTCGCGCCGCGTAGATTGGCGCGACCAGGACGCGGTCGGCTTGGTCGAAAGCCGCGACAAAATCAGCCTGGAATTGCTGCACGCGCGTATAGGTATGTGGCTGCCAGACTGCCCAGATCTGCCGCTGCGGATAGCTTCGCCGCGCTGCTGCGAGATTAGCGCGAATGGCAGTCGGATGATGCGCGTAGTCGTCAATGACAACGATGCCGTCGCGCTCGCCACGCAGCTCGAAGCGTCGTCCCGCGCCGATGAATCCCGCCAAAGCCGCTGCGCTCTGCTCAATGCTGACGCCACGCTGGTTTGCCGCCGCCAGCGCCGCCAGCGCATTGAGCACATTGTGCGCGCCGGGCAATCCCAGCCGCACCTGTCCGCGGACCACGCCAGCCCGCCGCACAGTGAAATGGCTGTCGAAGCCATGAAAGCGCAGATCGACCGCTTGCCAGTCTGCTGATGCGCTGCTGATGCCATAGGTGAGCGCTGGTCTGCCTCCTGCCCGCCGCGCGACAGCCAGCGCCAGTGCCGCAGCGTTGTCGGCGCACGCTATCAGAGTGCCGCGGTCTGTCAGCGATGCGGCGAATCGACTGAATGCCGCCTGGATGTCTTCTGCAGTGGCGAAGAAATCCGGGTGATCATGCTCAATATTGGTAATGATAGCCAGGTCTGGCGACAAACCGAGAAACATATTGTCGTATTCGTCAGCCTCAATGACGAAAGACTCGCCGCTGCCGACAGCCGCATTGCTGCCCGTGTTGCCCAGCGTCCCGCCGACTATGTAGCTGGGGTCTTGCCCGGCGCATTGCAGAATATGCGTCAGCATGGCTGTGGTGGTGGTTTTGCCGTGCGCGCCAGCCACCGCCAGCGTATCGTAGCCCTGCAGCAGCGCGCTCATGAATTGCCGCCGCCGATATACCGGAATGCCCAAAACCCGCGCCGCAGCCACCTCGATGTGGTCGTCGGGCACAGCCGATGTCGCCAACACGGCATCCACGCCCTGCACAAAGTCGGCATCGTGCCCGATCTCGACTCGCGCGCCCTCTTCTGCCAGCGCCGCCGTGATTTCGCTTTTGCGATTGTCCGAGCCGCTGACGCGCACTCCGCGCCCCAGCAAGATTCGCGCGATCGCCGACAAGCCCGCGCCGCCAATGCCGATCAGGTGTATATGCTGCCCGGCCGAAAGCGGCATATCAGACCCCGCCCGTCTTCAGCAGCAGCTTCGCCACATTCTTCGCGCCATCGCGATTGGCCAGCGCGCGCGATTTCGATTGCATGTCAGCCATACGCGCCTGGTCGTTGAGCAAGACCAAAACCATGTCGCCCAGCTCGGCGGGCATGTTTTCGTCGTCGAGGCGCAGGGCAGCGCCCCGCTGGCTGAGGTAGTCGGCATTCACTTTTTGATAGCGCCACGCGTAAGGATAAGGCACCAAAATGGCTGGCAAAGCAAAGGCGGGCAGTTCGGCCAGGGTGCTGGCGCCCGCACGACAGATCGCCAGGTCGGCCGCCGCGAATGCCAAGCCCATCTCCGCGTGCAAATAGGCGAAGGCGCGATACTGCGGATGCCCGGCCAGGTCGCCCAGTTGCTGCTGCGCGCGAGACCAGTCCAGTTCGCCAGTGATATGAATGATTTGCAAGCCCCCCGCCAGCAGACGCTCCAGGCTATCGCCCAGCGCCAGGTTGATGCTGCGAGCGCCGCGGCTGCCACCGAAGACCAGCAGCGTCTTGCGGTCGGGGTCCAGCTGAAAATGCGCGCGCGCCACATCGCGGTCGGCGCATAGCCGATCCTTCTGCAATGGATAACCGGTCACCACCGCCTTGCCTTCGGGAAAGAAATGCAGGGATGGCGCGGCAGTGACGGCGACTTTGCGCGCGAAACGCTGCAAGACCTTGATGGTCAAACCAGGCTCGATATCGGGCAGGTAGATCACAATGGGGATGCGCAACAAATTGGCCGCCAGCGCCACGGGAAAGTTCGCCCAGCCGCCAGTCAGCAGAATGACTTGTGGTTGGATGCGCCGCAGGAGGCCCAGCGCTTGTCCCGTGCCCGCCGCCAGTTTCAGCAGGCTGCTGCCCATGCGCAGCGGGTTGACGCCGTGCATCGGTCCCGCCAGCACTTCGTGATAGCCGGCAAAGCCCAGACTCGCAGCGGCCACCAACTCGCGTTCCATGCCGCCGACTGCGCCGACAAAATGCAGCTCGTGCGGCTCAGCCTCCGCGCGCAGCAAGGTCTGGGCTGTCGCCAGCGCGGGATAAATATGTCCGCCGGTGCCGCCCGCCCCGATCAGTATTCGCAAGCTCGTTTCTCCGTTCCGAGATGGGTACGCGGCGCGTCGCCACCCGCTGCACGCTGAGCATCAAGCCGACGCCGATCATCACCACAGTCAGCGATGAACCGCCGAAGCTGATGAAAGGCAGGGGCACGCCCGTCGACGGCACCGCACCCGTCATCACGGCGATATTCAGCAGCGCCTGTATGATCACCCAAGAGGTGAAGCCGACGCACAGCAAAGCGCCAAAGTCGTCTTTTGCCCGCCGCGCCAGCTGGAAGCCGCGTATGGCGAAACAGATAAACAAAGCGACGACAACCGCAGCCCCAAACACGCCTAGCTCCTCACCGATCACCGCAAAGATGCTGTCGGTGTGCGGGGCGGGCAATGCGCCAAACTTCTGCTGGGATTGCCCGACGCCGACGCCGAACCAGCCGCCGCGCAAGAATGCCGTGATGGCTTGTAGGGTATGGTATTCGGCCAGCGTCACATCGCTGAGCCCAGCCAGAAAGTTGTCGACGCGCCGCTGGGCATAGGGCAAGATTTGCAGCAGAAGAATCCCAACGCTGCTCGACATCACGCCGATGGCCGCTAGATGAAAAATATTCGCGCCAGCCACAAAATACATCGCGCCCGCTGTCAACACCACGATGGCAGCAGAACTCAGATCCGGCTGCTGAACGATCAGGAATCCAACCACGCCGACGACTAGCAAGAAGGGCAGCAAACCAAACAAAAAGCTGGCGACTTGCGTCCGCTTGGAGCCCAGCCAGGCCGCCAGGTAGAGCACGATTGCGAACTCCGCCAATTCTCCGGGCTGGAAGCGACCCGCCGAAAAGGAGCGGCGCGCGCCAAACACTTCTTCGCCAACGAATAGCACGGCCACCAGCGCAACAAGCGTGAACAGCAGCAGCCAGATAGCAAATCGCTTCCAAAAGCGATAATCCACCAATGCGAAGAACAGCATCCACCAGATCGCCCAGGCGACATTGCGCAGATGCTCTTCAACGAAGAAGCCGCTAGCGGTTCCATAAGTCTCGCGACTCCAGTCGAATGTCGCGCTGAAGACCATTAGCGAGCCAATGATGAGCAGCAGCAGCACGATCGCTATCAGCGGGCGGTCGAATGTGTTGGAAAAGCGATTCCGGGGCAGATTGAAGCGCCGCCGCCGACTCTCACCGCTGTCCAAGGGCAGACCTCTGCGTTGCCGCAGCCTGCGCCGCAATCGCCGATGTCGCGCATCCGGGCTGGCTTGCTCGCTCATGAGTCTCCTCTTCTCGCGGGCATCATTATAGTTGAGTTACCAACTGGCGAAAGTGATTTCCGCGCTCGGCGAAGTCGGCATAGGCATCGTAACTGGTGCCGCCTGGCGAAAGCAGCACGACATCGCCCGCTAGCGCCACACCAGCCGCGCATTCCACCGCATCGGCCAGGGTGTCGGCGCGTAGCACTTGCCCCTGACGAGGACGCATCAGGCTGAGCAAGGGCATCACCTTGGTGGCGACCTGCTTTTCTCCCTCTTCTCCAAAGACGATGATGTGCTTTGCCTTGCGCAGGGCATAGTGCAGCGTCGCTTGCCAGGGCAGGTCTTTGTCCGCCCCGCCGATCAGCAGCACCAGCGGCTCATCATAGCTTTTCAGCGCTGCTTGCAGCCGCTCTGGCGCGGTGGCGATGCTGTCGTTAACCCAACTGATGCCGTTTTGCGTGCGCACTACTTCCAGCCGATGCGCAACCGGACGAAAGTCGCGAATGGCGGCGCGCATCACCTCGGGCGCGAGGCCGGGACGGTCGGTCGCCAAGCCCATGCCGCCGGTGATCGCGCAAGCGGCCAACACATTCGCCACATTGTGATCGCCCCGCAGCGGGATATCTTCGCGCTGACAAACCACATGCGCCGCGCCGTCAAAACTGGCCGCGCCCGCTACCAGCAAGCGACTGCCCAGCATGAAAGCGCCATTCGCAACCATTGTGTAGCTGCTGAAGCGCAGGTCTTCGCCGGTCACCAACTGCGCGAAAGGTTGGCTGCCCGTGTCGTCCTGGCAAAGCACCGCCACATCGCTCTTGCGTTGATGCCGCAATATGTTCGACTTGGCGGCGGCGTATGCTTCCAGGCTGCCATGTCGATCGAGGTGATTCGGCGCCAGATTCAAGATGGCGGCGACCTGTGGCGAACTAACCATCAGCTCCAGTTGAAAACTGGATAGCTCCATGACGACGATGTCCACAGCTTTGATCTTCGTCAGGTCTTCCAGTAGCGGATTGCCGATATTGCCGCCCAGCCAGACTTTGTAGCCAGCTCGCCGCAGAATAGCCGCCACCAGCGCAGCGGTCGTCGTCTTGCCAGCGCTGCCGGTGATGCCGATGACGGGCGCCGGACAGCGCTCCAGGAAAAGCTGGGCATCGTTGCTGAAAGGGATGCCGTGCTCGCGCGCCTCGACCAGCAGGGGCAAGTCCAGCGGCACGCCACCGGAAACGCAGATCAGCCGCGCGCCGATCAACGCATCTTCCGGGTGTCCGCCTAGATAGAAACGCACGCCGTTCCAATCGCGGCGGCGCACAGCCAACTCGCGGGCGCTGCGCTTGTCGGTCACGACCACATCCGCGCCGATTGTTGGCAGCCAGCGAGCCAGGGCGCGTCCTTGTCGTCCAAAGCCAAAGACGACGACTCGCTTGCCCGCCAGATAATCGCGCTCGCTCATCGACTCGCCCAAGCCCTAGAGCAGCGCCAGCGCCACGCCGAGGAAGGCGCTCAAAATCGCGATCAGCCAGAATCGCTGTACGATGCGCATTTCGCTCCAGCCCAGCAGCTCGAAGTGATGATGAATGGGCGTACGCAAGAAGGGCCGCCAATCCACGCCATAAAAGCGCCGCGTGAGCTTGGCCGAAGCCACCTGGATGAGCACGCTGAGGATCTCGACCACGGGCACAATGGCGATGATGGGCAGCAGCAGCCATTGACCCGACATGACGGCAACCACACCCAAGGTCGCCCCCAACGAGAGCGAGCCGGTATCGCCCATGAATAGCTGGGCTGGATGCGCGTTGTACCACAAGAAAGCAAAGCACGCGCCCACAATGACGAAACACAGTTCGGCGATAAAAATCTGGTTTTGCAGCACGGCGATGACGCCATACGCGCCATATGCGCTGGCCGTGATGATGCCCGCCAAGCCATCCAGGCCATCGGTTAGATTGGTCGCGTTGGAGCTAGCCACGATGATAAATGTGCTGATCACAACAAATACGACCGGATTCAGCGCGACAGTCACTTGTAACAAAGGCAGCGTCAACGAGTTGGCGTAGGAGAATTCAAAATGCGAAAGCACTGTCGAGGCGATGAGCGCCAGGATGATCTGAAAAGCAAACTTGATCTTGCCCGAAAGTCCCTCGCCCAGATTGCCGCGCGAGGTCTGGATGCCTTCCCAATCGTCGATCAAGCCCAGCAGAGCGAAGCCGATCAATACAAATAGCGGCAACAAGATGCTGCGACCGCTGCCTTCTTCGACAATGCGCGAGATATTCAAGGCCAGCGAAAACAAAATCGCCGGCACCAGGATCATGATGCCGCCCATGGTGGGCGTGCCGACTTTGTTGACATGGCTGCTGTCTTGGAGTTCCGGGCGGATCTGCTTGCCGATCTTTAAGAGGCGCAGAATCTCGATGAAGGGGCCGCCCCAGATCATGCCGAGCAAGAAAGTCGCGCCGCCGATGCTGAGCGCCAGTGGTAGTTGGTTGTCCATCGCTATTCTTGCTCCGCTTGTGAAGCGCGCAGGCTGGCTTCGACCATGTGCAGCTCGCGCCGGACCACATCGTCGGGAATCTCCAGCAAGATGACCAGCCGGTCGGCGATGCGTCTGAAAACCGGCGCCGCTACTTCAAAGCCGAAAAAGTCGTCTGGTCTGTCCAGCTTGACCATCGCCACCACTTCCGGCTCGTCGGCCGGCAAGAAGCCGACGAAGGATACGATGGAGGAATTGGGTCCCGTCTCATAGCCGATAGCGGTATTAATCTGGGCGGTGCCCGGTTTGCCGGCCACAGTATAGTTGCGCATGTAGGCTTCGGGAGCGCCTTCGCGGACTGTGCGCACCAGCAAGTCTTTCATGATGCTGGCTGTTTCTGTGGAAAGCACGCGCCGGACTGTGCTGTGCCGTGCGTCTTTGGCTCCTTCTTCGCCGATGACCTGGCGGACGATATGCGGTTGGCGCATGATGCCGTCGTTGGCGATGGTGGCGAAAGCGGTGATCATCTGCATCTGGGTGACCTGCAGATCTTGTCCATAGCTGTTCAGCCCAAAGGTGCTTTCGCTCCAGCCGGTATCGCCCCGCAGCCGCAACTCGCCCAGCTCTTCGTTGAACAAGCCCACGCCCGTTGCTTGCCCGAGGCCAAAGGCCTGCAAGCCGCTATAAAAGGCTTCTTCGCCCATCTCCAGCGCCATGGTGGCACTGCCCACTTGCAGCGATTGCGTCAGCACGCCGGCGACATCGACAGTGCCATGCGCCCGAAAAAAGCGATTGCGAAATTCGCGCCCGCCGATCTCGATCAAGCCGACATCGTTGTAGCTCCATTGCGACGAGATGGCGCCACTTTCCAGCGCCGTCGCCGCCGTCAGCACTTGCATCAGCGAGCCCGGTTCATAAGTCTCTTGCACAGCCGGATTGACGAGTAGATTGGGGTCGGTGATTTCCAAGAAACGGTTGGGGTCGAAAGAAGGATAATTCGCCAGCGCCAACACTTCGCCGTTGCGCGGATTCATAACGATGACGCTGCCGCGAAACGCTCCATAATCCCGAACTGCCCGCTCCAACTCGACTTCCATCCAGAATTGTACATCGCGGTCGAGTGTCAGCACGACATCTTTACCGCGCTGTTCGGCCGGTCGGTCTTCGGGCAGATCGAAAGGCACATTGCTGACCGACAAATCCATCACCCGGCCCGCCAGTGTGCTGTTGTATGCGCCTTCCACGCCCAAAGTGCCGATCAGCCCGTCGTCCAAAACGATGCCGATGACATGCGCCGCCAGCGTGCCCTGCGGATAGAAGCGCCTGGGTATTTCTTCCAAGCCCAGCGATATATCGTCCAGCGCGGCGATCGCTTGGCCCTGCTCTGCCGAGATCGGTCCCGCCACAAACTCCCAAACATTCTCGCTGGTCAGCTTGAAATACAATTCAACTTCGTCCATGTCGAGAATCACGGATAGCTGCTTCATCAAAGTTTCGGCATCAAAGACCAGATCGGGGCTGACGCCGAGTCGATATTGCACGATGTTGAATGTCAGCGGCTCGCCCTCACGGTCAAAAATCATGCCGCGCTCAGCCGGGATGCGCAGAGTCGTATTGGTGATCGAGCTGCCGATGCGTTCGAGCTCCTGCCGCACCGACCGCGGGAAGAACTGAAAGTTCGCCAAATGAATGATCAACAAACTGGCCAGGAAAATCAAAAACAGCGCTACGATGGGCAGCCGCGCGTGGATGGTGGCTTGCTGTGAGGATTGTCCCGGCATGCGTCACTCGCCGAAAGTCTGAAATTGCCGGCGGAAGAGATCGAATTGCGCTTGCAGCCAACCGCCAAAAGTCTCGTCATACTCGGCTGTCTCTGGCTCGGCGCTGTGCCTCGGCGCAGAAGCAAATGTCTCTGCCGCCCGATTCGGATTGTAGCCTGCAAAGACCAGATACTCGATGTCGTCGTTGGTGGCGGGGCGAAAGCCGATTTCCACGGCGCGGGCATACAAACGCGGCACGGTGCGAAAATTGGCAATCTCGCCGATGAGTTGCTCGTTCTGCTGCTTGATCTCGTCTCGGCGGCTGATGAGGTCTTCAATTTCGCGATTTGTGATGGCGAAAGCCGCCACCTGCGACAAATATAAACTGCCCAAAATCAACAGGATCGCCACGCTCAGAATGGCGATGGCTGTCGCCTGACTCTGTGTTTGAAAGCGTCGTCGGCTGAATGTGTGTTGAAACCAAACTTGCGACATGATTCACCCTGGCGCGCCCGCCCGACGCGCAACCTCTGCCTCCAATGTATCAGAATCGCTCGCTTACGCAACTTGCCTGCGCGGCGATTACAACTTCTCGGCCACCCGCAGTTTGGCGCTGCGGCTGCGTGGATTGCGCTGGATCTCGGCTTGGCTGGGGACGATGGGCTTGCGGTTGACCAGGCGGATGCTCGCGCGTTTGCTGCCCAGCGAGGCCATGCCCGGCGGAGCAACCGACCTGCGCGCCAGCTCGCGGAAAGCCCGCTTGACGATGCGGTCTTCGAGGCTATGAAAACTGATGATCGCCAGTCGGCCGCCCGAACGCAGCAGATCAACTGCGATGGGAATGACCTGTTCGACAGCCGCCAGTTCGTCATTGACTGCGATGCGCAGCGCCTGGAATGTGCGCGTGGCTGGATGAATGTTCATGGATCGGCGCAGAGGGGCGGGCAGGGCAGCGGCGACCAGCTCGGCGAGTTGGCGCGTCGTGCAGACGGGTCGGGCGGCCACGATGGCGCGGGCGATGCGGCGGGCATGTCGCTCTTCGCCGTAGCGAAACAACAGCCGCGTCAACTCCTCGGCCGGCAGGTTGTTGACGATGTCTTTCGCGCTATCGCCCGAAGATGTGTCAAAGCGCATATCCAGCCGCGCAGCGTGCCGAAAGGAGAATCCGCGGGCAGGATCGTCCAGCTGCAACGAAGACAAGCCCAGATCCAGCAGGATGGCATCTACCTCGTTCCAGCCCAGCTTCTGCGCATATTCACGCATGCGCACATAACTGCCCTGGAACAGCTGCGCCCGGTCGCCGTGCTCTTGCAAGGCCTGCCTGGCTGTGTGCAGAGCCTGGGCATCCAGATCGCAGCCCAGCAGCGCTTCTGCGCCCGCATCCAGCAGCGCCTGGCTGTGCCCGCCTGCGCCCAGCGTGCCATCAACAACGCGCGACGGTGCGATACCGCCGGGCATCAGCGCCGCCATGACTTCATCAAGCAAGACAGGAATATGTGTCATCCGGGACCTCGCTGGCGCGAATCTGCATTGCGAAAAAACACGAATCTCTGACACAGCGCAGATCGCGCATCATGCTACACTATAAGCGATATTCGTCCGCGAAGCCCCCACTGCTGTCGCCAATGTCGTACCAGAAACCCACGCATATCGAGACCATCCTCAAGAACCTGCCCGCCAAACCCGGCTGCTACCTGATGAAGAACAGCCGCGGCAAGATCATCTATGTGGGCAAGGCGAAGCGGCTGCGCAACCGCGTGCGCAGTTATTTCACCACGCA